>NZ_JADEWU010000002.1:0-205931 GCF_015207485.1 Planktothrix mougeotii LEGE 06226 | reverse complement strand
GAGGGGATGAGGGGACAAGGGGGAGAGGGTTAACTTGTGTAAAAACGCGGCTGGTCAAGTTCAGACCGTAGGCTCTAAGTAAATCTAACCACTGATAACTGATAACTGATAACTGATAACTGTTCCCTATTCCCTGTTCTGTAGCATTAATTTCAGGATTTAATATTACAAGTTTAATTTATGTTTAAATTAGGTGTAATTGGTGGCGGGGTGATGGGAGAAGCTCTCATCTCCCGCTTAATTTCTGCTCATATTTATCAACCTTCTGAAATTATTATTAGTGACCCTCAACAAGAGCGTCGCAATAGTTTGGCGCAACAGTATGGTGTTGTTGTAACGGCTAATAATCAGGAAATAACTCAGGCAACGGAAGCTCTTTTATTAGCGATTAAACCCCAAATTTTTGAAGCGATCGCAACGGAATTAGCGGGGGGTGTGACCTTAGGAGTGGATACGGTTGTTTTGTCTATTTTAGCAGGAGTTCCTCTTAATAAATTAGAAACGGCTTTTCCCAAACATCCGGTGATTAGAATTATGCCCAATACTCCAGCGACCGTCGGGGCGGGTGTAAGTGCGATCGCCTCTGGAAAATTGGTGCACCCCCCCCATTTAGATCTCACCAGACGCATTTTTCAGGCCGTTGGAGACGTGGTAGAGGTGTCAGAGGCTTTAATGGATGCCGTCACCGGATTATCGGGTTCTGGCCCTGCTTATGTGGCGATTTTAATTGAAGCTTTAGCTGATGGAGGTGTCGCGGCTGGACTTCCTCGCCCTATTGCCTCTAAATTAGCGTTATCAACGGTATTGGGAACAGCCCAACTCCTCTCACAATCTAACTTACATCCAGCCGAACTCAAGGATCGTGTTACCAGTCCAGGGGGAACTACCATCGCCGGAGTTTCCCAACTGGAAAAAGCGGGATTTCGTTCAGCTTTAATAGAAGCGGTCAAAGCTGCAACTCAACGGTCAAAAGAGTTAGGACGTTAATTGACGGGTCAGTGCTTCCCCATCCCCAGTTCCCTACTCCCCACTGATAACTGATCACTGTCAGGGAAGTACGACTTAAGAGTACGGTTTTTTCCATTTTAGGTTTTGAAGAAATCATCCATTATTAGAGATGTAAAGCAAAGCAATTCCTAAACAAAAACCTAAACAATCTCAAAGGAGAACACTAATGATGCTGTTAACTCGTTTTTCTTTTCCCGGTTTTGCAGAAATTGAAAACATTCAACGTCAAGTTGATCAAGTTTTAGATGAATTAACCCAAACTCAAGTTGCTACAGACTGGACTCCGGCGGTACAACTGGAAGAAACTTCAGAACAGTATATTGTTCGCGCTATTATCCCCAATTTAGATAAAAATGAATTAGATATTGAAGTCGCAAAAAGTGGGGTTGCGATTTCGGGTAAAACTCTTGAAACCGAAGTTTCTGAAGGTCACAAAATCACTCATTCTGAATTTCCTGTCGGCCAATTTCATCGAGTAGTTCCCCTTAATGAAGCCATTGTGCAAACAGAAGTTCAAGCTGAATACACTGACGGAATTCTAACCGTTACGTTACCGAAAGCACCGGAAGTGATTCATCGCGTTGTTAAAGTGAATGTGAACTACTCCGACTCGCTACGCGCTCGGTCGGAGTTTCCTGTCCAACAGAAAGCACAACAGTAGATTTCTTGCGTCCTCCACTATTGCGTCTGACATCTGGACAACAGGCTGACTCGCGCTTTTCCTAACGACAAAAAACGCAGTCCTTCATCTCTAATATTTTTGGCAGCGTTGATATCTCGGTCATGATTTGTTCGACAATGATTACAAGTCCATTGTCGAACATCTAAAGGCAGACTATCAACCACGTTCAAGCAATGATTACAAGTTTTTGAGGAAGGGAAAAATCTATCAATTTCTAAATAGATTTTCCCTTCTTGTTCTGCTTTGTAGGACAGCATCGTCTGAAATTGACCTCATCCAACTTGAGCAATTGCTTGCGCTAAACAGTGGTTTTTGACCATCCCTTTGATATTTAGATTTTCACACACAAGTAGAGACGTGCCATGGCACGTCTCTACGTTTTCGTCGTACAGACGCGCCATGGCGCGTCTCTACCTGCGTGATAGCTTATGGTGAAAATCCTCACGGCATCGAGTCATTTTGTTGTGAACTTTAGCTACTTTAAGTCTGGCTTTAGATCGATTATTTGAATCTTTCTTTTTGCGAGATAATGATTTCTGTTTAATCTTAACATTGCGCTCATGGTTTTTCAACCATCTAGGATTGGCAAATTTACTACCATCTGAAGTGATACAGAAATCGTTTAATCCCATATCTAAACCAATCGCCTTACCTTCAGATGAAGGATTGGGAATCTCCTTTCCATCCTCAAATAAAACAGAAGCATAATATTGATTACACTTGTTTTTGGTGATAGTTACAGTTTTAATCGCTCCCTCTATAGGACGGTGAATTTTAGCAAATATTTCACCAATTTTGGGAAAGCATAAACTATTACCACTGATTCTTACATTTTGAGGATAAGATAAAGATTGTTTCCCGTGTTTAGATTTGAATCTAGGATAGTCTGCACGTCTTTCAAAGAAGTTAATGAACCCTCGACTAAGGTTTAAGCAAACAACTTGCAAGCATTGGCTGTAGGTATTTTTCAACCATTCATATTCTTTCTTGAGAGCGGGTAATTGTTTTTGTAAGTCGTAACGTGATAATCCTTTCCCGGTTTGCTTATATGTTTGATTGGTCAAGTCTAAAAAACGATTCCACAGCCAACGAACCGAGCCAAAAGCTTGAGCTAATAACTCTTGTTGTTGAACTGTGGGATAGATTCTGACTTTGACCGCTTTAAGCATCTTACCAGGAACCACGTTTACGATAAAATGCTAACAAACGAAGTTTCAGATTGTCAAGATGCTCATCGCACTTTTTATTTTTCCAAAATTCATCCCCACCCCGATCAACTGAGGGTGAGGATGAATTTTGGAGTTTTGTTAAACTCTGAATCTCAATCATAATCGCAAGGGTGGGCATTGCCCACCTTTTTTTTGATCTGTGATACTTTAATATAAAGGCTGACAACTTGCGAGATACATTCAGATTTTTAACAAACAAATGGGAAGTGACACAATTGTTCTTTTATCCCGCCGAGAAATTGAAAAAATGCGTCAAGCAGGACGTCTGGCGGCACAACTGTTAAATCATCTGGAACCGATGATTAAACCGGGGGTCAGTACCCTAGAACTTAACGATGAAGCGGAACGCTGGACACAGGAACATGGTGCTCGCAGCGCTCCCCTAGGGTATCACGGATTCCCAAAATCAATCTGTACCAGTGTTAATGAAGTCATCTGTCATGGTATCCCAAACGCGAAACAGATTCTTCAAGATGGAGATATCATCAATGTAGATGTTACCCCGATTTTGGAGGGTTATTATGGTGACGTCTCTCGCACCTTTTTTGTTGGAACACCCTCTCCCGTGGCTCAAAAATTAGTCGAAGTCACGGAAGAATGTTTAAGACGGGGTATTGAAGCGGTTAAACCCAATGGACGCATTGGCGATATTGGGGCGGCGATTCAAGACTATGCGGAAGCCCACGGGTTTTCGGTGGTGCGGGATTTTGTCGGTCATGGGGTGAATACAGTCTTTCATACGGCGCCTCAAATTCCCCATTATGGAGAACGGGGAAAGGGAAAACGTCTGCGTCCAGGGATGGTTTTTACTATTGAACCGATGATTAATGAAGGAACCTGGGAAGCTAAAGTTTTAGATGATGGTTGGACAGCCATTACCCGTGATCACAAACTCTCGGCCCAATTTGAACATACCGTTGCGGTGACAGAAACAGGGGTAGATATTCTAACCCTAGCCGAGTAAATAAGTAGAGACGTTGCATGCAACGTCTCTACGGGGACTCTAGCCCCAATTTGATTTAAGCCATTACCATTCCGCCATCAACATTAAACACTTGACCCGTAATATAAGCTGCTGCTGGGTCTGCGGCTAAAAAGCGAATCATTCCCGCCACTTCTTGCGGTTCACCATAACGACCCAAGGGAATAAATTTGAGAATTTCTTCCGTATTTTTCAACTCTTTGGTCATATCTGTAGCAATAAATCCAGGCGCAACCGCATTCACCGTTACCCCCCGACTCGCTAATTCTTTGGCTACTGTTTTTGTAAACCCAATCACCCCCGCTTTGGCTGCACTATAATTGGCTTGGCCGGGGTTGCCCATTTGTCCCGCAACAGAAGTAATATTAATAATTCGTCCCGACTTTTGTTTGAGCATAATTTTACTAGCAAGGCGAGTGCACAGAAATACCCCAGTTAAGTTCAAATCAATCACCGCTTGCCAGTCTTCGGGCTTCATTCTTAACAGTAAAGTATCACGGGTAATCCCGGCATTGTTCACTAAAATATCAACTCTTCCCCAGGTTTCGGTGACTTTGTTAAATAAGGTATCCACTTGATCTACTTTGGACACATCTGCTTGGAGTGCGATCGCTTCTCCCCCCGCTTCTGTAATTTCAGCAACCCCTTCATCTGCGGCGGTCGAAGAACTCGCGTAATTGATCACCACTTTAGCGCCTTCTGTAGCTAATGCCAAGGCTGTCGCGCGACCAATACCCCGTGATCCCCCCGTGATGATCGCCACTTGTCCTTTTAAGTGTTGTAGATTTTCGGGTAAAAGTTCCATTCAATTGTTTCTCCAACTGTTATTCCATCAAAACTCATCATCTCAGATTTGAGTTGTCCCGTTAAGACAAACCTGATTTGGGAAGAATCGCTATAATTAAGGTGAAAAACTGTCTGGTGATGAGCTATGGCTGTAAAACAAACCTTTAATAGCTTTCAAGAATTACTCGACCATTCCAATGTTCCGGTGTTAGTGGATTTTTACGCAACGTGGTGTGGCCCTTGTCAAATGATGACTCCTATTTTAGAAGAAGTCAATCAAGAAATGAGTCAACAAATCCAAATTGTTAAAATTGATAGTGATAAATACCCGGAACTTGCGTCTCAATATCATATTATGGCATTGCCTACCTTAATGTTATTTAAAAATGGTCAACCCGTTGGTCGCCATGAAGGGGTTTTACGCTCACCAGAACTGGTTCAATGGGTGTATGGTTTACTGTAATTTATCGGGGTAGTAAGTCTAGACATTCTCGGTTTTATGAATTATTTTAGGGGGAATATTACCGAATATTCCCCTTTTTTTATTCTTCGGAAATCCTAGGCTTACAAAGGTTCAATTTCAATATAAACCCCTGTTTTTTTAGAATCAGGATCAAATTCAACGCTTAATTGCGGTAAACAACTTAAACGGTCATCTATTAAAACCCCAGCACCATTTAACGTTAACGCATCTAAACACGCACCTGCTAAATTATCAATATCGGAATTTGTGCGATGATTTCCTAATAAGCGAATCATAATAGCAGCTTTCCGCAAAGGAATTTTATGGGTAATATTTTGTTCTGAAATTTGTCGATAAATTTCTACTTCTGCACGATTTCGCCAAGCGCGATAACGGGGAGGTAAATAAGTTCCATTGCTGGTTACTCTAGGACGTGCTTTCGGAACAACAACCCCAGGAATCATAAATTTAATAATTTCCGATGATTTTTTAACAGGTTCAGGAGGTTCAATTGGCTCAGGTTCTGGCGGTTTAATTTGAGTAAATTCAACATCAATAATTGATTCTTGGGGATTAATAGTAATTCGAGTTACCGGAGATTCTAAGACTTCTGACTTTTCGGGAATTGGAGAATTTTTGAGGGGGGAAGATTCCCCAGTTAAAATCATCTCAAACCCGGGTAGAGACGCGCCATGGCGCGTCTCTACAGGGGGTTGGGGAATAAGGTTTTGAGGTGCAATTTGAGGGGATTTAGGGGAAAGAGTTTTAACCTCATCCGTTGAATTTTGAGGTTGATCATCTGGTAAAATGGGCTTAACCGGAAAAACAAGAGTTTTTGAGGGGTTCGGATTAGAATCAATAGTTGAGGAAAAAACACTAGGATTCACCCCAGGCATTTTTTTAGCAATTTGCATATACATGGCGGCGGTTTGGGGGGAAAACTTAAAATGTTCGTTAAACCAAACTTGCCAATGTTCAGGGGATAATTGAGCTTGAACGTGCAGCAACCATTCTCCAGCATTGCGCGCATGAATCAAGGAGGTTTGTGGAGTGTCTAAACATTGTTGATGTTCCTGATTAATGCGTTCTGCAAAATCATCTAAGGTGGGGAGAACTTGAGAATCACTGAGAATTTGCAAATAGGTTGACAACATTAAATAAAAGTTTTGAATTTCAACAGGAAGTCGGTGATAATTTGCCCCCATCCAAGAGAAAAAGGGGAGAGTTAAAGCATTGGCATGGGGGTTAGAAGGTTGATTCACCGACGAGATATTCAGTAATGATTAATTCCGAAAGTTGAGTTAGGCGTTGGATTCTTCCATCCAAAACTGTAAGCTTTGTTTTTTGATGTCCGATTTCATTAAAACTCCCGGTTCTTTCTGCATGGGTAATATATCTAAAATATCGGTTTGAGCGCAATATTTCAAGTCATCATAACACCCTAAACGTAATAACCGTTGACCATGACTGGCATGATTTAACAATTCAAACAGTTTATTTTGCCATTGAGAATATAATGCAATTGCCCCAAACACTTCATCATTGCCCGCAAAATCATCTAAAGGATAACCCATTTCATTGACTAAATTCTGAGCAATTGCTCCCGCGCAGGCGGTGTCTTCGAGGGAATAGCTGCCTTCCCAACCGGAACCTAAGACCCAAACGGTTTCTGGTTTTTTTGTGATCAGATATTCTACAATGGCCCGTCGATTAATAAAAGCGGCGGTTAACACGACAGCAGCGGCTTGAACTCGTTCTAAACTGCGGGTTCCATTGGTCGTGGTCATAAATAATCGTTTGCCTTTCACCACTTCTGGGGTACAACTTAAGGGAGAATTGCCTAAATCAAACCCGTCTACCATTGCACCCCCCCGTTCACCGACGCGAATTCGTTTATCGGCGGGCCATTTTTCACTCGTTTGCATTAAGGCATCAATATCGCTGAACACTTGTACCGCCTCGGCTCCGGCATTTAAGGCGGTGGCGATGGTGGTTGTCGCACGTAACACATCCACGACAATTGCACAGTCGGGAAGAACATTCGCAGGGGCTAGTTCAGGAGTATGATAGACAAAAAATTTCACGGTTGGGACTGTGTTGGATAAAATTGTCAATTTTTATTTTACATAGAATTGGCTCAAAAATTGAACGTAAAATTAATTATATCTTAAATCGATGACTATTTTGAGATTATTTTAGCACAAAAACATGAAAAATAAAACTATTTTATTCTTAAGTAATGGTCACGGAGAGGATACTTGTAATGGAGAGATTATTAAACAGTTATTATCTTTAGATTCTACCGTAAAAATTGCGGCTGTTCCTATTGTTGGAGAAGGTCAGGTTTATCGTCGCTTAGGGGTTCCGATTCTCACCCCTACTCAAACTTTACCATCGGGGGGATTTTTATATATGAATCCTTTTGTTTTTCTGAAAGATATTACATCGGGTTTAATCGGATTATTGTGTAAACAATTACAAATTATTAGGAAAGAAGTTAAAGAGTATGATATTTTAATGGTGACTGGGGATATTGTTGTGGCTGCGATCGCTTATTTCACCCAAAAACCTTATATTATTTTTCTGTCTGCCTATTCTAGTTATTATGAAGGAAAACTCAATTTAGGGTTAATTCTTCCTTATTTGCTGAATCATAAGCGTTGTTTAGCCGTCTTTACACGGGATCAGTTTACCGCCAAGGATTTACAAAAACAAGGGATTAAAAAAGCTCAATTTGTGGGAACTCCCATGATGGATAATCTTACCCCAACAAAAGTTAATTTAAACCTAGATTCTAACTTTACTAGGGTTGCTATTCTTCCGGGTTCTCGACTTCCTGAAGCTCTCAATAATTTGAAATTATTATTAAAATTAGTTGAATTGATTGATAATAAGAGTCTGCAAAAAATTCAATTTCGAGTCGCTGCTGTTCCCGGTTTAATGGTAGAATTAGATGAACTAGCACTATCATTAGGTTGGCAACACCAAAGCAGAACATTAATCAGTAAAACAGGGTTAAAAGTGATGTGTTATTGTGATAGTTTTGCCGACATTTTAAACGAGGCTGATTTAGTTCTAGGAATGGCTGGAACTGCTAACGAGCAAGCGGTGGGACTGGGAAAACCTGTGATTACAATTTCCGGTAATGGCCCTGCCTTTACCTATCGATTTGCTGAAGCGCAGTTAAGATTATTAGGATTATCGATTCAATTAATTGGAACGAAACCTGCGGATGATATTATTTTAGATAAAGCTGCGGAAACAGTAATACAAACCTTACAAAATTCCGACTATTTAAAATCCTGTTTAAGAAATGGGGAAGAACGCATGGGAAAACCAGGAGGAAGTTTAAAAATGGCTCAATTTATCCTAGAAAATTCTAAATTTTAAAAATAATCATGAAAAAAATATTATTCGGTGGTTTAATCTCGTTATTAACAGTATCTCAACCCGGTTTGAGTCAAACTGAAAAAATCTGTCCAGCAGAACTAGAACCCGCCATTAATACCCTTATAAATCGTCCCCAATTTCAACAATCTCGCTGGGGAATTTTAATCGAAACCTTAACCCCCAGTACAACCCTTTATAATCGAGATAGTCAATATTATTTTATTCCCGCTTCAACGGTTAAACTGTTAACAACGGCTGCGGCTTTCCAAAAATTAGGCGCAAATTTTAAAATTAGAACCTCAGTTTATGGGGATAATCAAGGGAATATTTATATAGTCGGAAGAGGTGATCCCAATTTAACCGAAACTCAACTGAAAGATTTAGCACAACAGTTAAAAAATAAAGGGATTAATCAAATTAATCAATTAATTGCGGTCGATGGTTATTTTACAGGTTCACCCATACATTCTACTTGGCAATGGGAAGATGTACAAGCAGGTTATGGTGCACCCATTAATAGTTTAATCTTAAATCAAAATTCCTTAGATTTAATGCTGTCTCCCCAAGGGGTCGGACAACCATTAAAAGTAACTTGGGTACGTCCAGAACAAGCAACAGGTTGGACAATAGAAAATCAAACCAAAACGGTTAACAAAAATGAACCCGAATTTGTAGATATTGGACGAGATTTAACTAAACCCATTATTCGAGTTTCAGGACAATTAAGAGTCGGTGCAGAACCTGAACCCGTTTATGCCGCCCTTGTTGAACCGACGGAGAATTTTATTCAAGAATTTAAGCAGGTTTTACTCAATTCAGGAATTCAAGTTTTGCAAACCTCAATTGCGGCTAATTTTTCCTATCCTTCAGAAGAATTAGCCTTTGTGGAATCTCCCCCTTTATCTGAATTAATTAAAACCCTAAATTCAGAAAGTAATAATGTTTTTGCTGAATCTCTCTTAAGAACTTTAGGGGTACAAAATTCTCGGTCTGATAGTGTAGAATCAGGATTAAAAGAAATTCAATTAATGTTAACCCAATTAGGCGTTAATCCCCAGGGTTATCACTTAGTTGATGGTTCAGGACTCTCTCAGAATAATTTAGTTACTCCTTTGGCTTTAGTTCAAACTTTAAGACTAATGACAGGTTCTCCCGTTACAGAATTATATCAAAATTCCCTCCCCGTTGCAGGAATCAGTGGCACATTAAAAGGACGATTTCAAGATAGTTCGGCTGTCGGAATTGTCCAAGCAAAAACGGGAACTTTAACCGGAGTTTCATCCTTAGCCGGATATATTTCTCCCCCTGATTATCAACCGTTAGTTTTTAGTATTATGATTAATCAAACTCACTTACCCACGTCAGAACTCAGAAAAGCTATTGATGACATTGTATTATTATTAACCCGCTTAAAATCCTGCCCTTAACCTTTGTTTTTGCTCCCTTTCAAAAGGGTAGCTAACCCATAACAATATCAGGAATGGGCTGAAGAATAACAACAAGTTTTTGATATAATTTTGATACTATTTTAATCCGACTTGAGAATGAACGTACCCACAGCCACTTTATTAGTCTCTTGTCCTGACCAAAAAGGGTTAGTTGCTAAAATTGCGAATTTCATTTACTCTAATGGGGGAAATATTATTTATGCTGATCAACATACGGATTTTACGGCTAACATTTTTTTAACTCGAATTGAATGGCAATTAGACGGATTTAATTTACCCCGTGATGTCATTGCACCTGCTTTTAGTGCCATTGCTAAACCCTTAAATGCCCATTGGCAATTGCATTTTTCCGATACCATTCCTCGGTTATCCATTTGGGTGACAAAACAAGATCATTGTTTATTAGATTTACTCTGGCGATGGCAAGCTCAAGAACTAATAGCAGAAATTCCCTTAATGATCAGTAATCATTTAAAATTAAAACCCCTTGCTGATCAATTTGGGATTGATTTTTATCATTTACCCATTACAGCAGAAAATAAATTAGAACAAGAAGCTCAACAGTTAGAACTCTTAAAAAAATATAAAATTGATTTAGTTGTTCTTGCTAAATATATGCAGATTTTAAGTCCTCAAATTGTCGATAATTATTCTAAAATTATCAATATTCACCATTCTTTTCTCCCGGCTTTTGCGGGTGCAAATCCCTATCAACGAGCCCATGAACGGGGGGTTAAAATTATTGGGGCAACCGCCCATTATGTCACGGCAGATTTAGACGAGGGGCCAATTATTGAACAGGATGTTGTGCGGGTCAGCCATCGAGACACCGTAGAAGATTTAATTAGAAAAGGTAAAGATTTAGAACGATTGGTTTTAGCGAGGGCCGTTCGTTTACACTTACAAAATCGCGTGTTAGTCTATGGAAATCGAACAGTTGTTTTTGCCTAAATTCTCAAAAGGATGATCCCATGAGCCAAACTTTACAAGAGTTACAAACAGAATGGAACAGCATTAAAGCAGAAGTTAATGCAATTAAATTTCAATATGAAAGTTTGCGAAATAAGCGTTCTAACCTTCATGTTACGGTCTTATTTACCTCAGATTCTTCTCCAGAATCTCTAGCACTCCTACAACAACAAACTCAAGAAGAAGCTAATCGCTGGTCATTGGATTTACAACAACTCGATCAAGAAATTCAAGCCACTCGTATTAAATTAAGACAAATTCGTGCTAAACTAGCGGTTAAACAAGCACAAATCTATCGATTTCAAGCTCAACAAAATTGGATGAAACTGAAACAACAGTATGAACGCATTAATCAATTATCAAATTCTTTAGAAGCCGAAATTTTATCCTTCTATAAAACGGCTGGAAATTTTTCACCCCTTCCTGAAGAATGGCTTCCTAAACACCCTCAATTATTAGAGATAGAAATGACTCATATTCCTTATATTCAATCGGAAGAAAAACAATTTAAGCTAATGGGTAAACCGATTGATTTTAATCGCGAATGAAGGTAAAGCAGTGGATTCATTTTTTTCTCGGTGGGGTGATCCTGATGGGGGTAATCCTGGGGTTTGTGCAAGGATTAGCAGAGCAGCAAATTCCTTCTAAACTGATTCCCCTTGAGAGTCCTAAAACCCCAAACCTTGAAACTTTTTCAAGTTCTTCAATTTCTCCTCAATTCAATCAAATTAATCCCACTAAATTATGGAAGCATATTCAAGTTTTAGTAGGAGAACGATATCAAGAATCTGACCGAGAACGGGTGAGAAATTATTTAACCCAGCAATTAGAATTATTGCAGTTGTCTCCCCGTTTACAATCCTTTAAACAGGGGGTTAATATTGTTGCTCAACGTCTAGGAACCGATCCAAAAGCAGGAGAAATTGTATTAGCTGCTCATTATGATACAGTTCCGAATTCTCCCGGTGCAGATGATAATGCTAGTGGAGTGGCTGTTGTTTTAGAAATTGCCCGTTTATTGGCTGAAAAATCCACGCCTAAAACCTTAACGATTGTCTTTTTTGATCAAGAAGAAGTTGGACTTTTAGGCAGCTTTGCCTTTACCGGAAAGCCAGAAAATCTAACACATTTACAAGCTGCTATTATATTAGATATGGTGGGTTATGCTTGCCACACTCCGGGCTGTCAAACCTATCCCCCGGGATTAACAGTAACTCCCCTTTTAGAAGCAGCCGGAATTGAATTTCCAGATCGGGGAGAATTTTTAACCGTAGTTGGAGAAGTTCAAAATTTACCCTTATTAAAAGTCTTTCAAGCTGTCGATCAATCCCTGAGACTCTCAACTTCTTCATCCCTAAAAATTCCCCCCTTAGTAACGCTTCCCATTCCCTTAAAAGGTTTATTGACACCCGATGTTTTACGCAGTGACCATGCGCCTTTTTGGTATCAAGAAATACCAGCCGTTTTACTGACAGATACGGCAAATTTGCGATCGCCTCATTATCATCAACCCAGTGATACCCTCTCTCATTTAGATCCTGAATTTTTTGAAGGATCAGCCCAAATCATTTATAATGTCATTGTTGAACTTCTGAACAGTCAAACTGCTTTTACGGTTTCCCCCTCTTAATCATCAACCTATAAAATAACGATGAATACTAAAGAAAACCTACAACGGCTCTTATTAGATCTCGATAACCGAGGTTACAAAGCTTATAAAGATATTTTAGGAACTTATGAATTCCCCGATTTTACCTTAATTATTGATTATGTCCAAGGTGATCCCTTTGCAGCACCCAGTAAATTTCGGGTTCATATTCCCCCAAATGTTGCCGGATTTCCCCCGGAATTATACCGCTCCCGCAGCCGTGAAATAGCCCTCCGCGATTATCTCATTCGTGAATTTGACCACACAGCACGGGAGATTAGTAGTCATCGAGGAACAGGCAAAAGTGGCATGATTGCGGTGACAAAAATGGGTCAGGAAATCCTGGAACGCACATCAGCTTCATTGATTACCATTACCCCCCCTTCTCCTAAACCAATTATAGGGGGAAACCCGGCATTACAACGCGCTCATCCAACACTTTCAACTTCAGAAAAAGGCATTGAAATGCGCTTTTTTGTCGGACTTCCAGCACGGGGACGGAACATTTTAGGCCGTCAAGCAGCGATGATGATTTGTGATGATATTCCGGCAATTGTAGACCGAGCTTTACGATATCAAAACTTAGATGGGGAAGCAATTAAACGTCACGTTGAAATAGTGGAAGATGCGGATTGGTTGCGAGAACAATTAGCCGAAAAAGAGTTAGTTGCTTTTGTTGCGAATGGCGCAATTTTACCCCGTCGAAGTGGGGTTGATAGCCGTCCTTTAGAAGACAATGTGATTGCATTTCAATCCCCAGAATCCTTAGAATTAGAGTTTAATTGTCCCAATCAAGGGATCATTAAAGGGCTGGGAATTCCCAAGGGGATTACTTTAATTGTAGGAGGCGGTTATCATGGAAAATCAACATTATTAAATGCAATTGAATTAGGGGTTTATAATCATATTCCGGGGGATGGTCGAGAATGTGTAATTACTAATCCCTCGGCGGTCAAAATTCGGGCAGAGGATGGTCGCAGTGTGTCAGGCGTTGATATTTCTCCTTTTATTAATCAACTGCCTCAAGGTCGTTCTACCAGCGAATTTTCTACTGAAAATGCCAGTGGAAGTACCTCCCAAGCTGCTAATATTATGGAGGCATTAGAAGCTTTAGTTTTAGCTGAAAAACCAGAATCTTCCGCTATTCCTGCGGTGTTATTAGTCGATGAAGATACGGCGGCAACAAACTTTATGATCCGCGATCGCCGAATGCAAGAATTAATTGCTAAAGATCAAGAACCGATTACCCCTTTTATTGATAAAGTTCGACAACTTTATACGGATCATAATGTTTCTACTATTTTAGTCATGGGCGGTAGTGGAGATTATTTTGATGTGGCGGATACTGTAATTGCAATGGAGAATTTTCAGGCGCTAGAATTAACGGCAAAAGCTAAAGAAATCGCCCGTGAATATAGCACAGGTCGCACCTTAGAAGGGGGTGAAGCATTTGGGGTTATTCGCCCTCGAATTCCCATTTCTGAAAGCTTAGATCCCAGTCGTGGCCGTTGGGATGTTCGGATTAAAGTTCGAGATGTAGATGAGGTATTATTTGGAACGGAAGATATTGATGTTTCTGCGGTAGAACAAATTGTTTCTAAAGACCAATTAAGAGCGATCGCCGCCGCAATGGTTTATGCTAAACAAAACTATATTAATGGGGAGAAAACATTACCTCAAATTTTAGATGCTGTTATGCAGGATATTGCCACAAAAGGGTTAGATGTTATCACTCCCTTTCCCCAAGGAGATTTAGCAATCTTTAGACGGTTTGAATTAGCCGCAGCGATTAACAGAATTAGAACCTTAGAAGTCAGCACCTTGCTTGCTTAAGGGGGGATCACAGAGTTAAAATCCCCAGAAGGGGAAATCAAACCATCAAAGTCCCCCTTTTTAAGGGTGATTTAGGGGGATCTAATAACCCGTTTAATCATTGATTTTTTATTTTTAATAATTATGTCAAATCTGCAAATTCGAGTCAATGTAGTGTTTGGAACTCGCCCAGAGGCGATTAAATTAGCACCTGTCATTCAACAGTTAAAACAAACCCCTGGGTTTGAAACGCAGGTGATTTTAACAGGTCAACATCGAGAGATGGTTTCCCAGGTGATGACGTTATTTAATTTAACGGCAGATCACGATTTAAACATCATGCAGCCACAACAAACCTTGACGGATATTACCTGCGGAAGTTTACAAGGATTAGAAGATTTATTTAAACAATTTAAGCCCCATTTAGTCTTAGTTCAAGGAGATACAACAACGGCTTTCGCGGCGAGTTTGGCGGCGTTTTATCAAAGAATTCCCGTTGGTCACGTTGAAGCAGGATTACGCACCAATGATGTGTTTAATCCCTATCCTGAAGAGGCAAATCGTCGGTTAATATCTCAGTTAACACAATTCCATTTTGCACCCACAACTCAAGCCGTTCAAAACTTAAAAAATTCCGGGGTTTTGGGAGAAATTCATCATACGGGAAATACGGTCATTGATGCTTTATTATCCGTTGCCCAAAAACAACCTCAATTGCATATTCCTGAATTAAATAATAATCCCTATCGGTTAATTTTAGCAACGGTTCATCGTCGAGAAAATTGGGGAGAACCGCTTCAGGGAATCGCTGAAGGATTTTTACAAATTCTCAATAAATTTCCTGATACGGCGTTATTATTACCTTTACATCGAAACCCAATAGTGAGGGAACCCTTAACAGAACGATTAGGAAATCATCCCAGGGTCTTTTTAACAGAACCGTTAGATTATACGGAATTAGTAGCAGCGATTGATCGTTGTTATTTTTTATTAACAGATTCGGGAGGATTACAAGAAGAAGCACCGAGTTTAGGAAAACCGGTTTTAGTGTTAAGAACAACAACAGAACGTCCTGAAGCCGTGGAAGCAGGAACAGCTAAATTAGTAGGAACAGAGGCGGCGGATATTTTTACAGAGGCAAGTGTATTATTAAAGAATGAAATTGCCTATCAAAATATGGCAAATGCGATTAATCCCTTTGGGGATGGTCAGGCTTCAGAACGAATTATTAATATTATTAAGTTAAACTATGTTAAATTTTAAGCTTTCCCCTAGCTGTATCACTTCTATTCTTCTCAGTTATGAACGTTATTGAATTAACCCTTGTTCCCCATCAAACCCCGTCGGGTTTATCTTATCAACAATTGCACGTTGAAATTACCAACGAAAACGGCATTATTACTCCGGCTGATTTAAAGGGTTTGAAATTACCGAAAAAGATTGATTGGACACAAGGAATTGTCATCGAAGGAAAAGCACCGATTTGGTTGTATGGGTATTTAGTTCATGAGTGTCATCCGGCGGCTTGGGTGGGCTGTTATGACCCGCGTTTAGGGATTGTTGTTGTGGCGACCCATACCCCAGATGTTTCGATTTCTGATGTGTTTAAAGTGAATTTGTTTGATGAATAACTCAAAGCCATTGCAATTTTTATATCAGTTATTTTTTGAGGAATTGATGATGAACACTCATGATGTTGCTTTACAAGTAATGCAAGACTCCATCAATATTTTAATCCGATGGACTGAAGCGAATTTATCTTGTAAACCCTCAATTCATCCAAGAGATAAAGCTGTAATTAAGGCGAAAAACTATCTAAACTGGTCAGATAATTTAATGCCTCAAGCTTTGAAATTATTATTTGATTTTGTTGATTTTTCGGATAGAGAAAATCAGCAAGAATTACCTCAACATTATTATCCTGTTGGTGCGATCGCAGATTTTGATCCAGTTATTCCCTATCCTTTAGAATCAAAACCTGATTTAAGTGATTATCAAAAAGTTGTTAAAACTGCTTTAGAGAACCTTCAAACGGAAGACTGGGAAAACCTATCGTTATTAACCCTATTTGTGGAAAAATATGGATCTTGTCTTAGCTATGGAGAATCTAATATTGCCTTAACTGATCTAGCAAAATCAACGGCTGCGATCGCTTCTGCGTTAGTTGATAATGATAATCCTGAATCTGATGAAATTGCTTTAATTGCAGGTGATTTATCGGGAATTCAAAAATTTATTTATACCATTTCTTCTGAAGGTGCATTAAAGTCTCTACGCGCTAGAAGTTTTTATTTAGAATTAGTGGCTGAGGAAATTGTACAGCAGCTTTTGGAGAAATTAGATTTACCTCGTACCAGTGTTATCTATGCTGGAGGGGGTAATTTATATATATTAGCGCCTTCTCACCAGAATACTCAAAATACTGTTAATCAAGTGCAATCAAATTTTAACCGATGGTTGAAAAACAAATTTCAAAGCAAAATATTTTTAGCGCTTGCTATTTCTGAGCCTTTCCATGCCAAAGATGTATTCGCTTTCAAAGATGCAATCAGTAATAAAAGTAAATTTGCTGAACATTGGGAGAAAGCGATTATAAAAGTTAATCAGCAAAAATCTCAAAAATTTATCAATCAAATTGATGATTTACTGAAAATAAAGGTAAGTTATGAACAAAAATGTCGGGTTTGTCATCGAGATGACACAACAAATTTAAAGGAAGTTGAAAATGATGATGGTGAGTTGATTCTCCAATGTCTAACTTGTCGAAAAATTTCTCAATTGGGTAGTCAGTTATTTAAAGCTACAATAGTTGTGCGATCAAAACGCCAAGACATCCCAGGTAAATTAGAAAAACTATCTTTCCATTTTCCTCATTATCATCGCCACTATCATCTTTTTGAGAACAAAGACAGTCTGCCAGAATTGCAAGAGCAAGAAACTGTATTTTTTATCAATAATTGGGAAACTAAAAACTATCAATTTAAAAATTCAGTTCCTTTCTTGTTGGGTAATTATGGTCAAGAAAGTGAAGAGGAAAAGCCAAACTTTATCCGAGCTAATGAAATGGCAAAAAAAGCAAAAGGGATTAAGCGAGTAGGTTATTTACGCATGGATGTAGATAACTTAGGTAAAATTTTTGCTAAAGGTTTTCAAAACAAGACAATTCAAAACTTACCTCGGATTACTGGACTCTCCCGTTTAATGACTTATTTTTTCAAAGTTTATCTGAATAGTTTAGCAAAAGATCGCTGTGTAAATTTACCGAAAGGAACAGAGAGTTTAAACTTAGGAGATCGCCCAAATTTATTGTTTATTTATGCCGGAGGTGACGACTTGTTTATTAGTGGAACATGGAATGAAATCGTAGATTTTGGCTTTGATATTTATCAAGCATTTCGAGGTTATACAGGTTATAATCCTAATATTACGCTTTCAGGAGGAATTAGTCTTGCTGATGTCAAATTCCCTCTTTATCAAGCAGCCAATGAATCCGGGGAAGCTGAGAATAAAGCTAAAGGAAATGGACGAGATAGTTTAGGATTATTTGGGGAGGTATTCAAATGGGATGAATGGTTAGGGAATTATCAATCACAAGTAATGGATGAAGAAATTAGAACTTATCTCGGTGCAGAAAATTTACCGAGTTTATTCGGTATCCTACCTTTCGTTAAAAAACTCTACAATATAGAAAATCAGAATTACTCCCGTAGCTTTGTGAGGAATTTACTAGCTACGGCTCAAGTCCAAAACCAAATGATTAAGGAGATTGAAGAAAAACATAAAAACCGAGATTATCAAGGTCAAGAGCGAGATATTCGCTACTATTTACACTTACCCAAAATTGCTTATACTTTGGCGCGACTTCCTAAGCAAGTGCTAGAAGATGATGAGGAATTTCGTAAGTCTTTAAAGAGTCCCTATAATGCACCTTATTTTCAAGCTATTGCCACTTGGATAGAGCTACTTAATCGTAAGGAAAATTATGATTCAAGCAACGACTAAAACCAAATTTACTTTTGAAGAATACCTTCATTATGACGATGGTACTGATAACCGTTATGAGTTGGAAGATGGAGAATTAATTCGGATGAATCCACCCACATTTCGCCATGCGTTTATTATTAGCTTTTTGACTGATGCGTTTATGGCAGAAATTAGAAAGCTTACTTTACCTTGGATCACGTTATCAGGAATTGGAGTCAGAACATCTGTTAATCGTTCAAGAATTCCTGATATATGTGTGATTAACAGAGAAGAAATTTCCAATTTTGATGTATCTGCTGTTATGGAATCCGCCCTAATAGCAGTAGAGATTGTTAGCCCAGAATCACGAACTAGAGATTATCGATTTAAGCGCTCTGAATATAGTGTAGTTGGCATTCCTGAATATTGGATTGTCGATCCTATAGAGCAAAAAGTTACTGTTTTAACGTTAGTGGAGGGATTTTATGAACAAATAGAATTTAGAGGAAATGAGAGAATTGTTTCGCAGACGTTTCCAGAATTAGCGTTAACAGTGGAACAGGTATTGCACGCTTAATTAATTTTTGTTTAACTTGCAAAATCAGACTATGACAGAATCACCTAAAAGACCTAATTCTTCACCTAGACCCGAACAGCCAAATAAACATCATCCGTCTAGTAATAGTCAAAATTCCCAGAGTAAACCTGATGCTGAACAGCAAAGAAGTGAAGATATTGTCACTGTAATAGTGAGTACAATTGACCAATTGAATAAGGGTTTAAAAGAGTACAAAATACAGAAGTTAGTTGAGGACACAGAAAAGCTAGGAAAAGAGCTAGTTATAAAAGGTTTAAAAACTAATCAAATCCGTAAATTTTTGGATGCTGTTAAGCGCTTTAAAGTTCAGCAAGGAGCCAATAAAGAAGATTTTGAAAAAGGTAAGGATGAATTACATATTTTAAGATATCAACTTGCCTACGCTGCTGCTCGACAACAAAAAAACAAAGATCCTGGGCCAGTAGAACCTTTAAAAAAGGTTTTAGAATCTGCTATTAAAAAAGTAGATGATTTAGATGATTTTAATCGTTTTGTTCAACTAATTGAATCAATTGTTGCCTATCACAAAGCTGCTGGAGGAAAAGATCAATGACTACATCAACGACTAATAAACCCCAAAAACAATTGCTTGGGAAGCTTTATATTAAAAGCATTCTGTTAGTAGAAACAGGACTTCATATTGGGGGAGGAGGAGAAACTCTTAATATTGGGGGACTTGATAAACCCGTCATTCGTGATCCAATTACTCAGCATCCTTATTTACCAGGTTCGTCAATTAAAGGGAAACTTCGCGCAATTTTAGAACGATTACTCAACAAGCCTCTTAATCGTTTCGGTGGGAGTGGAACCTACCGTTATGAAAGTGATGATTTAGCTGATGGGGTCACAGAAATTGACAAACAATATATCAAATTTCAAGGTGCAAAGACTTGTGAAGTTTCTCGTGTTTTTGGCTCTACAGGGGTCAAGTGTTGGATTGAAACAGAGGTAGCTCGTCAAGAGGGACTGCTTGATAATAAAAGTGAGAAAAAGCAGATTGATGGCAAAGAATATGTCAAAGTTACAGGTCGTAATGCACCAGCACGCTTAATTGTACGAGATTGCCATTTAATTGATGAATCTGTGCAAAAACTGAAAAAAATTGACACCGGTTTATATATGACTGAGTGGAAGTTTGAAAATGGACTTGATCGGATTACAGCATCCGCTAATCCTCGACAAGTTGAACGAGTCCCCAAAGGGTCAAAATTTAACTTTGAGATGGTTTATACTGTTGAAGATGCCGATCAAGCACGAGTCGATTTAAGAAATATTCTTCGTACAATCTTTGTTTTAGAAGATGATGCTTTGGGTGGGCATGGTTCTCGTGGTTATGGCAAAATTAAGTTTGAGAATCTGGAATTTTCCTATCGAGATTATGAGGGAATCAGCGAAGCGGGAAGTAGTGAACTCAGTTTACCGTCATCAAATAAACTATCAGGGATTGAAGATACTAGCCAATTACCTGATAAGTTTGAGGATATCCAAAAACTTTTGCCAAATTCACAGGAAAAATGAGTTACTGGAAATTATTTAAACTGAAATTTGAAGGGAATCCCGTTCACTTTGGCGAATTGGGAATTGGGATGGAAGAAACGAGCGATCGCATTCACTCAGACACCTTATTTAGTGCTTGGGTGAGTGCCTATGCTCGGTTATTTGGGAAAGATGCTGTTGAGGAACTCTTAAAAGAACTTGAAGCCAACTCAACCCCATTATTTCGCTTAAGTTCTACCTTTATCTATCGACAAATTAACGGGAAAACGATTTACTATTTACCTCGTCCGTTTAAGCGTCCTTTTAATTACCTAGAGTCTAAAAACGAGCTAGACTTTGCCAAAGAGTACAAAAAACTCCATTATTTACCCTTAGAAATTTGGCAACGCTGGTATCAAGGTGAGGGATGGAGAAAGAGTGATGAAAAGGAACTTAAAGCTAAGGCTAAAGCAAGAAAGGGAGATAAAATAGATGGAGAATTGACAAAAGCAGGAACATTTGATTATGGTGAAGCTATCAAAAAGGGTAAAGTTCCTAAAATAGCAGTTGATCGCATCACGAGAGCGACGAACATCTATTACACCAATTTCGTTTACTATCAAGAAAATTCCGGTTTATATTTTCTTGTTAAATTCACTAATCCAGAATTTGAAAATACTTTTTTGAATGTTTTAAACTTTCTGGGTGAAGAAGGAATTGGGGGTGAACGTTCGAGCGGCGCGGGACAATTTAAGGTTGATAACAGTAGCATTGAGTTAACTCCTGAATGGGAAAAAGTTGTCAACTTTGATCAGGGAAAATTTCATAGTTTGATTAGTCTGTTTTGGGAAAATCCTCTTGCTTCTGACTTGCTAGATCGAGAGGGTAAATTAAAAGAAGAATCTAGCTATGAATTGCTGCGCCGAGGGGGATGGGTTTCGTCTTCTCCTTCAGGAATTCAGCGCCGTCGGAAGTCAATACAGATGTTTGCGGAAGGTTCGGTTTTTGCCGTTATACCAATGGGAAAACTCGCAAATGTAACTCCAGATGGTTTTACCACTCATCATGTTTATCGCAGTGGGATTAGTTTAAGTTTACCGATTAAAGTATAGGTCGAGTAAAAGTATGGTTTCTACTCCTGAAAATGCTCTGGTTAAACCAGAAGTTTACGAAACAAAACGGATTCAACTAAAAAGTCCAATTCTACATATTGGTTCGGAAGTCTCTAAACTGAGTCCGTTTGAATATGTGCAAACATCAAATCAAGTTTATTTGCCCAATTCCGATCTATTAGCAAAAGCTTTATATCAAAGAGAAAAGTTACAAGAATATATTCGCAGAATTGAAAATCGAGAAGAGATTACTAGCTTATTAAAAGAAGCTTTTGGGGAGAATTGGCAAAATAATGAACAACTAGAAGCAATTTTTCCAAAGACGGGGATTAGTCGCAAGTGGACGGAAGAAAAAATTAGCGATTTGCGTCCAATGATTCGTAATGGTTTCGGACAGCGTTATATTCCAGGTTCTTCTATTAAAGGTGCAATTCGGACGGCGATCGCTTATTACTTACTCAAACACAGTGAACGTTATCAAGTACCCCAAAATAAACGAGTTAGCGCAATAGAGTTAAAGCTACGCGAAACAATGGGAGAAGTTAGAAGAAATAGCAAATTTGCTGATGATCATATCTTGATGAATGAGTTATTTTCTAACTATTCTCTATCATACCAGGAAAAAGCAATCCGGTGTAATTCTCAAAAACCAAATACAGATTTTATGCGTGCTGTTAGCGTGACAGATACACAGCCATTGCTAGAAGAAAAAACTTTAAACAAGAAAGGTCAAACAGTTGTTTACAATTTTCCTGTTGCAACGGAGGTCATAGTTTCTAGCTATTTTGAGGGAGGTAAAGCCAAGTATAAATCTCCTATTTATACAGAAATGGTTAGAACTGTCAAAACAGAATTTACACTTAGCATTGATTTTGAAATGTTGTCCTGGTTTCAGCACTGCCAAGGAATGCAGATCCCGTTTAAAAACATTGACGGGATTCTGAAAATTTGTCAAGAATTTGCTCAAGAACAATGGGACTATGAACATGATTATTGGGAAGAAATAAAAGATAATCAAAATGCTAAAGATAATAACCGTCAGCCTATTAATTTAGACTATTCAAAAATTCGGGAATTGTACGAACTAGAAAAGTGTCCATTTTCGCTCCGAGTGGGTTGGGGAACTGGGATGATAGGAACAACAGTTAATTTGTGTTTTGATGATGAGTTAAGAGCGGAAATTCGTGATAATTGTAGTCCTAATAAAGCTCCAGGTTTTGAGGCTCCCAAGTCCAGAAGAGTTGTAGCCGGAGTGGATAGAGAGATTAAATTTGCGCCGGGTTGGGTTAAATTTAAGGTGTTATAATTATGCTAATTCGTTCGACTTGGACGCTAAAAGTCTCTGAGCCTACTGTATTACCTCGTTCCTATAATTTAGAATTGGTTAAAAATCTCCATAATCGCTTAGGTTTAGAAATAGGAAAAGACGAGATACCATCTGTTACCTATTCTAGTCTGCTAGGGATTTGTTCGGCTTCTAAAGATTTTTTAACTTTTTCTCCCGATCAGTTTTATCAGTTATCGATTTGCGGGTTACAGGCGGTGTCATCAAAAGCGATCGCATCCCTCGATCTTTCCGCCGGGTTAGAGTTTTTGGGTGCAAAGTTTGAAGTGTGCGATCGCCAAGATCATATCACCAGTTATGAAGAACTTTACACCCGTTTAATCGCTAACGAACCTGAACCCATTCACCGCTTTAATTTACAGTTTATTACCCCTACTGCTTTTGCTCAAGGACATAACCACTTACCTTTACCTTTGCCAAGTTTAATGTTTCGCAGTTGGCTAGAAAGATGGAACGAATTTGCACCCGTTTATTTAGGAGGGGATGAATTAATTAGTTATTTGGAAAGCGGTGTTGCTATCAAACAACATAAAATCAAAACGAGTTTACATCAGCTACAAAGAGGATATACGATCGGTTTTACGGGTCAAGTGACATTACAAGTTCTCCGTTATGTTGAGCCTCTTTTAGCGAATGTTGCTCACTTATTGGTTTGTTATAGCCAGTTTGCAAGTACAGGGATGAAAACTCGGTTAGGTATGGGTCAGACAACTGTAGATGAAGGGATTAGAGAGTGCAATGGCTAGTCAAAAAAATTTGCTATGCTTAAAATGTAATTTTTTGGAGGGCTTTATGCCTAAGTACCAACTCAAGGAGATTAAGGATGACTGAACCTCATTTCCTTAATGATATTTAATCATAAATCGCTTAATCATTATTAATCAGGGATTAGATGATCTTTCTCAATATTGACGAATGTTTTTACACTCTCACCGAACATCAACCCCGTCACTTCCAACAGCAAACGATCGCCCACCTTCTCAACCGCCAAGACGTGCTTCTACGCGCTCCTACCGGGTCAGGAAAAACAGAAACGGCGATCGCCCCTTTTCTCTTTGCTAAACCCCTAAAACGCGATTTTCCCAATAAACTCATCTACGTTGTTCCCTTAAGAACCTTGGCTAATAGTCTACGCCAACGGACAGAAACCTTAATTAACAATTGGTCAAATCACTATCCTTTATCTCGACCGTTAACTGTTACCTTGCAAACGGGATAAAACCCAGAAGACCCCCGTTTTGAAGGAGATATCATTTTCTGTACTATTTGACCAACGTTCTGTGCAGCTGACTATCCTAGTTTAACTTTCTTCGCAATAAACATAACAATTAAACATTTAAGATTTGTTCAACGGTTAATTGCAGTTCCGGGAAGGTAGAAGATAAAATTAAATCTAATCCTTGATAAGATTGACGTTGATAACTTCCTGTTTCATCAAGTTGATAAACAAAAATAGTCGGAACTTTAGGATTTCCTAAATAAGAACGAGATGCGATCGCTAAATAATCTACTATCCAATATTCAGAAATTCCCAACCGTTGATATTCATCTAATTTATCGACATAATCATCTTCCCAATTTGTTGAAACTACCTCAACCGCTACCTGAAGCGGATCAACAAATGCAGTATAAGCATTGCGATTTAATTCCCGTAGGGTTCGATCAACAACACTCACATCCGGTTGTCTTCCTTGTTCTGTTCCGGTCGGGGTTAATGTCCTAATGACAATTCGATCAGAAACTCGATAGTTAAGATCACACCGTTTAACTTCATTTTTAAACGCATCAGCAATAAAATCAGCAATATCTTCATGCTGTCGAGTCGGTAACGTTCTCACAATTTCTCCATTTACCAGTTCATAACGTCCCGCTTTATCAGGGAGTTGTTCTAAAAATTGTCTAAAGGTGAGTTGTTGTTGAGTTGGAATTGAGGTTAGAGTCATGGCGAAGTATGAAGAACTCCACTAGCAGATATTTTAAGAATAACTTCTCAAGTCTGAAAGTTGGCAGTTATGACAGTTATAGTAATACATTCCCTCCGGTGCAATATTCGGTGTTTGAATGTCCGTATTTTATTTGATCATTAACTTACTAAAGATTTTGTGCGCGATAAAGAGCGTTTAGCCTTTCAACTAATAGAATCCCGTTCGCGGGACTGAAACCCAAAGATTGACCATTGAACTACTGTTGAAAGACAGCCCTGAAGGGCTTACTACGGGGTGCGTAAGCCAAAATAAGTTAAAATTAAATCGGTATTTCCTATGTTGGTGACTTCGTGAACTTCCCCAGGTTCCACTGCAATACAAACCCCTGGTTTTAATTCATAATCTGTACCATTAATCGCCATATTTCCTAAACCCGATTCTACAAAAAAAACTTCACACATATCAGCATGGGAATGACCTCCCGCCACTTGTCCGGGGGCAAAACAGGCTTGAGAAAAATTGGTTAAATGGGGTAAATCTCCTAAACTCAACATCACCTTTTTTTTAATCGCTGGATTATGGGAAACTTCCTGTTCTGGAATTTGGTTTAAATCGGTTATTTTCATAAAAATTAAACATACAATTTATTTTAATTTTACTAAATTTATGTTGTTTTGTCAATTAATTTAGCTAAACAATCTTTAACCGTTTGAATAGCAGATTCAGGAGAATTCACAATAAAAACTCGTTTGGGGGCTAAAGATTTAAAAAAACTTTGACTTTCTAAGTTTTGATTTAATAAAATAACACACTTATTTTGTTTAATTGCTAACGCAATTTCGGAAGCAGTTCCGGCTCCCATTCCACAAGCAATAATAACATCAGAAGATAACACATTAATAGTATTTCTAGCCTGACCTAAATTGGTAAAAATCGCAATATCTACCGCCTTAGACATTCCTTGACTATCCCCATTCGGTAAAATTCCCAACGTTAAACCCTTAGCTAATTTTGCCCCTTGATTAGCCGCTTCCATGACTCCCCTATTTCGACCTCCTGTTAATAAAACCCATCCTGATTCAGCAATCAATTGACCCAATTGATACCCATAATCAACATCCAGGGGCGTTGCTCCTTCTCCCGGCCCCATAATACCAATGATAATTTTTTTCATAAATAATATGATAAGATGCCAGACATCTATTAATTTATAGCGATCAATCATCGCTGATTTCTAAACCTTGATAAATCTTAAGATTTGTTATGAAAACTCAACTAAAGCTCAAAAAAGTATCCGGGGATACCTTAGTCCAAATGCGGCAGGATTTAATGGCTGAATCCCGACCGAGTTTTAACTACATGATTTTAGTCATAACGGCTTGTTTAATTGCGACTTTTGGATTACTGAGTAATAGTACAGCCGTCATTATTGGAGCCATGTTAGTCGCTCCCATTATGTTACCCTTGCGAGGATTAGCCTTTGGTATTTTAGAAAATGATCAAGAATTATCTCGGTCTGGTATTATCTCGATTGTTGTGGGAACAATAGTAGCACTGATCTTATCAATCACTTTAGGAAAAATAGTCGGAATTGAAGATTTTGGTTCAGAGGTTTTAGCGAGAACTGAACCCAATTTAATAGATTTAGGAATCGCTGTTGTAGCCGGGGGATTAAGCGGTTTTACTAAAGTTGAAAAGGGGATTAGTGACGCGGTGGCTGGAACCGCAATTGCAGTGGCGTTAATGCCTCCTTTATGTGTCATTGGTTTAACGTTATCTCAAGGTTTTTATGATTTAAGCTATGGCGCAACATTGCTTTATTTAACCAATTTAATTGGCATCGCCTTAGCTTGCATGATCGTTTTTGTTTTGGCAGGTTATTCCCAACTCAAAAGAGAATTTGTCATCACACTGATTGTGGCTTCTGTATTAGCAATTCCTTTAGGAATTAGTTTTTTACAGTTCGTAACTCAACTGCGGTTACAAACGGATTTAAGGAATATTTTTCAAGATAAAACCTTAACGGGACAACGAGTAGATTTACAAGACACTCATATTAATTGGAAACAAAATCCTCCCAAAGCTTATTTAAAAGTTCGTTCTACTGAACCCGTTACCCCTAGACAAGTGCGTTTAGTTCAAGAGTTTATCAATCAAAAAATGAAACATAATTTCACGTTGGTTTTCTTAGTTGAAGAGGTAGAACAAGTAGAAGCAGAGAAGTAATCAGTTGTCAGTTATCAGTCATCAGTTATCAGTCATCAGTAATTACTAATTACTAATTACTAATTAGTTGATTGACTCTCTCTTAACTCTTAACTCGTACAGGCACACCTGAGCGCAACCATATCTCTACACTGATAACTGATAACTGATAACTGATAACTGATTTTAAAATTCGCCAAAATCAAGGGGGGTGGATACAGGACTGGTGAAGACAAAATAAATAATTCCCGCTCCTAATAATGCGATCGCTAAACTAAAAAGAATGACCCAACGATCAGGGGGTTCGTAGGTATCTTCTTCAATATCTCGACGCACAATAAAATATTGAAATGTGGATAATAATACCGTTAATAAACCCACTCCTGAAAATAATAATCCTAATTTCCAACCATAACCAGGGCCAGGAACAGCAACAGGTTGAAATGCACGCAGGCGTAAAATCACAACACCAAATCCCATTAAACCAACGGCTGTTCGCATCCAGGCGAGATAGGTTCGTTCATTCGCTAAGTGATCTCGAACGCGGGAAGGGTTCAATTTTTTGGGTTTCTGGATAATTTCTGCGGTAGAATCTGGTGATTTTATGAATTCAGAGGCTTTGATTTGGGTGTAATCTTCAGTTTCCATAGTTTAGGAAATTCAACAAAAATACAGAGAATCAACCAGGAAATCACTCTTTTTAAGGGTGACTTTAATTATCCCTTTTCTCCCTGTTTAAAGGGAGATAGGGAAACATAGTTAGAACCTTTTATGATTTTTTCGTACTCAAAGCATTAGGAATTTGGCTATCAATAATACTCTGAGAAATATTAGGGATAAACCAATTGATATTATTTCCTTGAACAACCTTCGCTAAGGGGGAGTTAAACTCAAGATTTCCAGATTCAGAATTAGTGGTAATTTCTAACTGAGTTCCATCCAAAATTTTAATCGCAATTGGCCCTTGTAAAGGATCAGATTGTTCACTGAGTCCTAAATTTCTTCCTTTAAGATCTTGGGGTAAATAGAAGCCATCACAATCCCATTTTTTGGGAGTAGTTTGATTATCACCCAAAAAATAAAGGGTTGCTTGCTCATCTTGATCTTCTTTTCGGGGACTGCCATAAACTGCTATTGTTTTTCCAGTTTTATTGGTACATTGTCCCCAATTAGTTCCTGATTTTAAAGCATATTGTTGAAACTGTAAATAGTCAAGTTGTTGTTGAACAGCGTCAGAAATTGCGCCTTGAGTTTGTTTTTCATCTTCCGCAACTAAGGACAGTTGTTTTAAGGCTTGAGTGACTTCAATATAATCAGGATTTTTCATATATTTAGGTTCGGCGGAAGCTGGTTCAGAGAGCAGAAAATTTAGCATCAAAACCAAAGCAATCAATAGAGAAGTTAAGAATTTCATGAATTTTTTCCTTGAACTAGGTTGAATCAAAACATTAAAATTTGTACAGGGTGTAATCCGATTATTCAACTTCGGCTACTTCCGAGGAATTAGAAAACAAACCCAAGCACAACTAATTCCTAAAGCCAGAAGTGCTAATAACAGGTTTTCTTTGACGATAAATACACCTAAACCAATTAACACACAAGGAATAAATGTATTACCATAACCTGTTAAAACCTTAGCAATGGTGGTAAAATTCGTTAACTTGTAAGCCAGATAACACCAAACTCCAACGAGGGAGAAAAAGGTACATAATATGGTTAATAAACTTTCCCAACTACTACTGGCAAATAGGGGGACATAAATCCCTATATTATCGCTCCCATTGGCAACCGTTACCGCCGCAACTCCATAGGTTTGAGGAGATAACCAATTTTGCCAAAAAGAGGGGGGATTTGATGTTGTAGAAGTCTCGACAGAGCTTGAATCTTCCTCCTGATCGGTTGGGGATTTTAATAAATAATGAATCCCCAAGATAACAGGAACTAAACCCAACCATCGAATCCAATCAGGAGGAATCAATAAACTTCCAAAAAAACCGGGTAAACTTGCCAATAATAGGAGGGTAAATCCTAAATATTGACCGATGACAATTTGGCGACGACGGAACAGAGCATTAACTTGGGAAAAAAATAGGGTAAGGATGAAAATATCATCAATATTAGTCGCAGCAAAGGCGGCGGTTCCTGTTAAAATTGCGGTTATAAATTCGTTCATGGTTTGATTTTTCTGTAACGGTTAATAAAGGAGAGGTTTAGAATTTTCGTCTGCGTTTAGTCGAATAGGAATGGGATGTAGGAAGCACTAAAGAAGCTGAAGGAATAATTTCAGGAGTGGGGTGAGTAAATTGAGCATGAATTTCTTCAATATGTCGTTCCATGGTTCTGACTAATTTCGGTGAACGAGTGCGTTGTCTTACAAACCAACCACAAGTTATTAATAAGTAGAACAGGAATAAATAAGGGAAGAGATTATAAGGCGCTTCAGGAACTGGAAACAGTTGATTTCCAGGAATACCAACGCTACCAATAATCGGAATCATCATGAAGCCAATAGCTAAGATAGAACAGACAACATCCATCGGCCGCAGTTGTTTAATTTTGTGGAGATAAAGGGGTGCAGCTAGGGAAACTAAAATGTAAACCGTTAAAAATCCATAACTACAAATTGCCCCTAAATAACCCATACTTTCAAATAAGCGAATATTGAACATTGACAGGATTGCTGGAACTAGAAACATCACAAAAGAACAGAGGGTAACAGCAATATGAGGGGTGCGATTTGAAGCGTGGGTTGTACCAATCGACGCATGAAATAAACCATGACGCGCCATGATAAAAAAGATGCGGGCGGCGGGATTAATGGTTCCTAAAACACAAGCAAAGAAGCTAAATAAAACTCCGAAAGCAATAATATCTCCTAAGAATCCAAGACCGATTTGATGGGAAAGAAAAGCTAAAGGTTCTTCTGTTGTTGTAATTGCAACCCCTGTCCCTTCAAATCCTAGAATTTCAACATAACTGGTGAAGATAAAAAAGACTCCAGCTAGGATAACACTGCCCATCACAGAACGGGGAATCGTTCTTAACGGATTTTTAGCTTCATCCCCTAATGTGGTGGCACTTTCAAATCCTGAAAATCCAAATAAAGCTAACACTAATCCAGTGGCAATATGACCCGGAGTAACCCCTTCTAAGGTGAGTTGGCTCAGATCTAAAGCAAAGCCTTTATGGGCCCAAATCAGGATAGTTAGAATTCCAATTAACAAAATCGAAATTCCTTCCATCCATAACATCGCCATAGCGGAAAGTTGGATATCTTTATAGGCTGCATACCAAGCAATTCCTGCACCAATGGCGAGTAAGGTAATTGCCGAAGGATGAATCCCTAAATGACCAAATAATATGCCGCTAAAGTTGGCTAAACCACAGAGAACAGACATTCCGGTGAATAAATAGGCGAGTACCAAACTCCAACCACAAATGACTCCGGCGGTAGGGCCTAATCCTTTAACAATATACGCATAAAATGAACCCGGAGAAGCAGAACGTCTGGCAAATTGATTAATATTAATACTGACAAAAATTAAGCCAATTAAACCAATTAAAAAACTGAGCCAAGTCCCTTTTCCTGAAAGAGCAACTAATAAGCCTAAATTAGAGGCTGGAATTGTTGTAGGGGCAATTACAGAAAAAGATTGAGCTAAGACTTCTCCAAAAGAAAGACAATCCTTTTTTAAGCCATGAGAACTTTGGTAGAGTTGAGTGCTTTCCGTCATAGAGTAATTCCTTCTGTATTTCAAATAAACATCGGTGAATTGCTCTGCGATCGCCAATAAAGTATTGAGCAATGATTAACGATATCACCGGACATGAAACAGTTAATGTTTCAGTTTTTACTCTATGGGGATTCCATAATAGAATCAACTGTTCTTTTTTGTTGAATTAATAAATTTTATTGATTGATTCTCCCCTTAATGGTGTTTCACGGTAGGATCAAAGAATAATTGCTGAAAATTTTCTACTTCAGTTCTAAATCTTCTGAGTGGATTTCCTCAGAATTAGTTTGAGTTTTAGGACGAGGGATTCGTTGCTGTTTATAGAAGGGTTTATAAACTCGTAGCCGATAAATAGACGTGTGTTTAACTTTTTTGAACCCACTTAAAATCAGTAACGTCATTAAAGTTCCGATTAAACTCATGCGCCATAATCCACATCCGGCGGCGGTTCCTAAACCGGCGGTTAACCACAAAGCTGCCGCCGAAGTTAGTCCTTTAACTTTAGGTTTAAGATTATGTTTTGGCTGTTGCAAAATTAAGCCAGCCCCAAGAAATCCTACTCCGGTTGCAATGCCTTGAACGGTACGACTCAGGGCGTTGGTTGAGTTTATATCAAAGCCGGCTTGTAAGGGTAGCATGATAAAAATAGCAGCCCCTAAACTGACAATCATATAAGTTCTCATTCCCGCAGGCCTACTGGGTTGCTGACGATCTAGTCCAATCAATCCTCCGATGAACAAAGCAATTCCTAAGCGGAAAATAATGGTGAACCAATCATCAGCCGGAAAAAACATTGGGTTAGAATTTATAGCCATTGCTCCTCAACCCCCCTAGGATTAAAAAATCCTACTATTTTTTAAATCTCATAGTGCCAAAAAGGTTGATGTCCCGGTAAGAGAATAAATTGCCTATTTAACCGTTCAATAATTCCATGCTGTTCAAATTCTTTTAAAAGTCGAGTAACTGTGACTCTGGTTGTGCCAATTGTTTCAGCAATTTCTTGATGGGTTAAATGAAATTCAATTAATTGTCCCTGAGAGACACCACTGCCAAATTTGTTGGCTAATAAGGTCAATAATTTATGCAACGCTTCATCAACGGGACGGGAATGAACGATTTCTAAAAAGGTTTGCAGTTGATGAATATGTTCAATTAACAGGGGATAGAGATTATCAAATTCAGAGATCGGAACAGGAATCGCCTGAACTGGGGTCACGCACTCCATATAGTAGGGGTCAGCTTTGGACAAAACCCGTGAAACGATATCTCCTTCCCCCCATAACCCCAATGTAACAACAGTTCCATTTTCCAGGTAGGTGAGAGTACGCACAACACCCGACTGAATTTTCCACAGGTGATCCCGTCTTAAAGGAAGTCGGTCACGGCGTTGGAAGTAACGCTGTTGTTGACTGAATTCCGGTGCAATTCCTGAAGCTAAGGTCATGGAAGATACAAACTCAGTGAAATTTAACTAAAATTGTAAACCATATTACTTCTATTCGCATTATAATACAGTTTTAATTGTATTCTATTTTAATTGTCCCCATTCAGACTAACCCCATCCCCAAATCATGCAAGAGGTGAGTAACTTTACAATGGCTGGAATGACCCTAGAGCAACTGCGAATTTTTTTGGCGGTAGCAGAACATCTACACTTTACCCGTGCGGCTGAGAACCTCTATATTACGCAACCGGCGGTTAGTGCTGCGATTCAAAGCTTAGAAACCGAATATCGAGTCAAGTTATTTCATCGGATTGGTCGCCACGTTGAAATTACAGAAGCGGGACAATTACTGCAACTTGAAGCTCAAAAAATTTTGGAACAAGTCGCCTTAACCGAACGCGGATTAAAAGAGTTAAATAATTTGCAACGGGGAGAACTCAAGTTAGGATCAAGTTTAACGATTGGAAACTATTGGCTACCGGAAAAAATTAGTCAATTTCAACGGCAATATTCAGGAATTATTGTTAACTGTACCTTAGCGAATACCGAGGAAATTTGTTTAGGGACAGCCAACGGACACTTTGATTTAGGATTAATTGAAGGGGAAGTCAAACCTTCTTTACAAAAATTGTTAAGTCAGGAGGAAGTTGGCAGCGATCGCTTATTAATTATTGTTGGACAATCCCATCCTTGGTTTAACCGAGAAAAAGTTGATTTAACAGAGCTTAAAAATACAGATTGGGTCATGCGAGAACCGGGTTCAGGAACTCAACAACGGTTAGAAGAAGCGTTACAAAATTGGGGAATTAATCTCAGTGAATTAAAGGTTATTTTAGTTTTAAATACCGGAGAAATGGTAAAATCTGTTGTCGAAGAAGGTCATGTAGCCGCCGGAATTTCTGAACTAATGGTTAAAAAAGAATTAAAATTAGGAATTTTAAAGGCGATTCGGATTGTTGATTATCGTCAACCTTCTCGTAAAGAATTAGAATTGATTCGACCTTTTTTAAAAATCAAACATTGTCAACGGTTTCAAACTCGTATTTCTCAAACCTTTGAAAAAATGTTATTATTAAATGAGATTAATTTACAGTTAACGCAAAGAAATGTTTGCTAAACGGATCTCTATTCAGGAAACTGATGATTCAATCAGGATTCTAGCTTAAATCCATGAATGAATTTATCATCTACCACTAAAGGTAAACTTCCATTCCATTTATCAATAATTTTCTGGTGCAAAATTTCGGGAGTTAAGGTTTTTTGCAGTAAACTATGAGCTTCAGCTTCTCCTTTGGCTAAATTGACCTTAACTTCTGCTTCTTTAATTGCTTTCAAAACTAAAAATCCAGCTTTTTTAGCATCCTGTTCAGCAATTTGTTTGGCTTCCACAGCATCAGTAAACCGTTGGGAAAAATGAACATGAACTAGAGAAATATTATCGACTTGAATGTGATAATTAATTAATTGGCTTGTTAATAAATGATCCACTTCTGATTTTACATTTTCCCGACAAGTAATAATTTCTTCGGCGGTATATTTAGCCATAACCGCTTTGAGAATTTCCTCAATCACGGGATTAATAATTGCTTCAATAATAGCTTGTTTATCCCCAATTTGTTGAAACGCTAAATTAACTTCTTCAGGGATAATATGCCAATTCAATGCCACATCCGTAAACACCTCCTGTAAATCTTTTGAGGAAGCTTCGGCTGATATTTCCTGTTTTTGAATACGGACAGTCATCTTTTGTACGGTTTCAGATACAGGAATAATAAAATGCAATCCTTCATCCAAAATTTCAGACTGAACCTTACCGAATACCATTAAAATTCCTCGTTCCCCCGCATTAACAATAATCAGAGGATTGAAGAAGATTAAAAGTAATAAAAACAAAAAAATTAGGTTAGCTGGCTTCAAAAATAATTGATATCTGGGCATGGGTAAAATCTGGAGTTAACTTTCGAGAACAGTAGAAGATTGAGTATCTACAATTCGATTAAATTGGTGAATATTTAATAATAAACTACTGAGAATTGACCAAGTGATAGCCAGAAACCAACCCGCTAAAATATCACTGGGAAAATGAACACCTAAATACAGTCTTGTCCAAGCAATTGCAAGGACAAATAATCCGCCTAAACCAATTACTAACCCTCGCCATTTTGTTCTCCAAGTCAGTAAAATGAAGACGGTTACAAAGGTCATACTCAAGAGTGCGTGACCACTGGGAAAAGAAAAAGTTGAAGGAAAAGGATAGGAAGATTGCCACAAATGAGGTCGCATTCGATGAAAGAAAACTTTAGCAGATTGGCTGAGAATTCCACTTCCTGAAAGCGTTAAAATTAAATACAAAAGCGATCGCCATTGTTTTTGATACCCTAAAATTAAAATAACCGGAGCTGCTAGGAAAACGATTCCTAGAGAAGTACAAGTAAAGGTTAAGATAATCGCCCAGCTTTCGAGTTGAGGTTGCTCCATAGCATGAAGGGCGAATAAAATTGATAAATCCCAAGGTAGACCACTGGAACTTTCGCCTACTTTTAAAGCTAGAATTCCAAACAACAGTAAGGGTAAAGAAATTCCTAATACTAAAAACCGCCAATGCAGGATGAACCAGTTTTGAACAGAACTCCAGTTCCTCAATGACGGTTTATGGGGATTAAAATCAGACATCATTTTGTCCTCAAACTGCACATATTTTCAGTTTAATGCGGTAACAGGGACAGGTCAATTACATTAGACTGAACTAAGAGTACCATTACTACAGTAAAAGCAGTTGAAGAAAAAACACCCATTGCTAAATCTTTCTTAAGATTTCGTTCAGAGGAGGAAGCTTCAACAACATTTAGGGCTCCATATTGCATTAAAAGAATTCCCGCTAAATTGGAGAGCCAATATCCAAAAATAGAACTCGGAAAAAATAAATCTTCAGACAATTTACTAAAAACAAATCCAAACCCGTAAGCAATCGGTAAATTAAAGATTAAATCATTCCACCAGCACAACGGAGACATCATGAAACCCAGAAAAACCAAAATTCCGCCGATCCATTTTTTAGACATAAATCTCTCCATTGTTAACAACTTCAACTCAATTGATATCAATTTTTATTAAAAAAACAATCTGACTCAAGACTGATGCACGAAATCCTAGAAACCCGGTTTCTGCGTAACTTCTATGATAGTTAACTGGACTAGAATTCCAGTCATCCTGTGAAACTAGATAAATTGTATATGAATCTAGGATGAAATTCAATACATTTGTAATTTAATTTTACTTCTTTGTCTCCCAAGTTGGCCCCATCAGGGTTCCTCGCAGTCGCCAGGAAGGTTTTTGAGGGACGTTAACCTCCAGTAGGCCACTATACAGCTTTTCTTGAATATAAGGACTCTCTAAAACGGGCCAATTTTCTAAAATTTGTTTTTCTCCATTAATCACAGCATCTCCGATCGCCTTATTTTTTTGATAAGTTAGGGTTAAGCGATCGCCCGCTAAACTTTTATAACTTAATATTCCTTGACTTTTCCAATTTTGATCTTGAATTTCAGTTTGATCTAATCCCGTTTTCAACTGTTGAAAATTAGGATAATCATCAACCGCAGCAACATCAGTGATCCAAGCGGTTTTATTTCCCTGTGCAGCTAAAGCTTGTAAATTTGGTTGTTTCTCAGAAATTGAAGATTTCAACTCAATTTTATCCCCCCAAGGTCGAGCCACTAACCAAATATTATGAAGTTTCCAAATATACCAATTTTTATAGCGTTGAGGTTGACCATAATCTTGAGGTAAAACCAGATGAGAAGCAGCAGGAACTCCCGCTTTTAAATCCGTTTCATTTAAGATTAATTGAAAGATAACGGCTCCCCGTTTTTGTACTAATTGATCCCCCGGACTTCGACCTGTGGCTTGAAGACCATGATAAGTTCCTCCTAAATTAATCACGGCGTTTTGTTGACCCTTTGGATCTCGCACCACTAATTTATAGGTAGCATATTGAGCGCGAATCGTTCCCTTTACTTGATAGACTCTGGCGGGTTCTAATAAAGTCCCTAAACTATAGTTGTTTGTGATATAAAACGTTTCCCAAAGACGGTTACTTTCGTGATAACTATAATAAGCCGGATGACTAGCTCTAGCTTCAAACGGTAGGGGGATTTCTTTACGAGCGATCGCCCTTAAAATTTCCGGCGGACGATAGGAACTTAAGGAGGCAGGTAAAGCTAACCAAGCATATTTCTCATCCATTTTTTGAGCTAATTCTGGTTGATCTCCCCACCATAACCAAGCAACAGCCGTTAACCCATTATTCCAAGTATTGCGATCAAATCCTCGGCTTTCTGCTCCTCCTGCGGTTCCCCAACTCAGACGTAATGCCATATTAACGGCATACCAATCTAATAATCCTTTGGCTAATTCTCGTAATTTTTGATCCTGAGAAAAATCATAGAGATTTAATAACCCGCTAATACTATAACCATAATAAATAGATGAATGAAACTCACCTTGACCAATGGTTAAAAACTTATTCAATTCTGAGCGTAACCACGCTTCATTGGTAGCAGCACTGGCTGGATCTCCAACGGGAAAACCACTGTTATTCATCAAGGCTAAACCCGATGCTCGTTGCATAAATGTATGGTTTTCTGTTCCTGCTTCTGTCCATTCTAAAACCCTGGGGGATTCTAATTGACGACGATAGGCAAGTTTCACATCTAACGGCATCATTTCTTTAAATAAAAAGAAGATTCGCACATCTAACGGTGCCCGAAAATGATAGAGATCCGGCTTATCTTGATCCAGTTTTAATAAAACATCCCAACTATGTTGGGGATCATAATTATTTCCTGCGGGTTCATTTTGTAGACTTAATCGTGCTAAAATAATGGGGAGTAAATATTTATGGGGATCACCGAGTTTAATTCGTCGCCACCAAGCATCTTTTTCATCTAAATTAATCGCAGCTAATTTCTCTCTAATCGCTAACCCTCTGGCTTGAAAAGCTGTTTCTTCGGCGGAATTAATAGGGGGAGGTTCGGGGATAATAAAGCTTGAAGAGTTTGGAGAAGAAAAAACAGAACCTTCTAGCAAAATGTTAGAAATTTTAGTGATTTCAGAAGAATTTTTTCCAGGAGTATCAACAGCAGATAAACGGCAACCAAAAGCAAAAATAAAGATAGCCGTTAACCCGCTCATCAGTTTAAGATTAGTCTTCATTACAGTCTCAAGTTTTAAGGGAGGAAAACCGTTTTTTAGAAATTGTAAAGGATAACTCTGAACATTTACGATAAAATAGAAAACAAAATCACTGGGAGGATTTATCCGATGGGATATGCAATTGACGTTAATCAATCTAACTTTGAGCAAGAGGTGATCAAAGTTTCCGATAAAAGCCCTGTATTTGTAGACTTTTATGCAACTTGGTGTGGCCCGTGTCAAATTTTAAAACCCATTTTAGAAAAGTTGGTGAACGAATATGATTTTATTTTAGCGAAAATTGATATTGATCAAAATCCTGAGTTAGCAAGTCAATATGGGGTAGAAGGTGTACCGGATGTCAGAATTGTGATTCAAGGAGAAATGCAGCCCGGTTTTGTAGGAGCATTAACAGAAGCTCAAATTCGGCAAACCCTCAGCCAATTCAATTTAAAATCTAATTTTGAGCAGGATTTAGAAGCTTTAAAAACTGCGATCGCTCAAAAGAACTTTCCCACCGCCAAACAACTTTTAGATCAGCTATTTTCTCACTATCCAAATCGCTTAGAAGTGGTGTTAGCAGCCGCTAATTTTTTAATTCTTCTCAATCAACTTGAAAATGCTGAAAAACTGTTAAATACCATTGGAGAAGATCAGCGCGATTTCTTCCCCAAAGCTCAGGCTTTAAAACAATTAATCCAACTCAAAACAGATGCTACTGCTTCGGGAGAAAGCCAACTGGAACAGAACTATGCAAAAGCTTGTCAATTAACATTAGCGGAAGACTACTCAGAGGCGTTATCTTTGTTTTTAGAGATTGTATCTACCCACCGCAAATATAAAGAGGATGGGGCTAGAAAAGCGATGTTGACTATTTTTAATTTACTGGGAGATGACCATCCCTTGACTAAAGAATATCGGAAACAATTAATGCTACAATTATATTAAGGGGACTCAAACAGGGAATAGAGCAGAGGGAATCGGAAACCGAAAACAGAGAACGCGCCATAGGGAACTTTATCATTTGTTCTGATCGAAAAATCGGTGATTTAACGGTTTTTCTAGGAAGGACTTATTTTTCTCTAAAAATTCATAAATTTATGACTAATGCCTTACTGATTCTAGGGGAATTAAATGATCGAGATATAGATTGGATCGTGACCCAAGGAAAACGAGAAGTCCTGCAAGCGGGTACTGTTCTAATTGAAGAAGATCAACCCTTAGATGCGCTTTATATTGTTTTGAGTGGAACCCTCAATGTTTGTGTGGCAGCTTTAGGAAATCAAGTGGTGGGAAAAATTGGTGGCGGTGAAATATTAGGGGAAATGTCTTTTGTGGATGGACGTTTACCCTCGGCTACGGTGCAAGCGGTTGAAGAGTGTTGTGTGTTATCCATTCCTCGATTACTTTTAGCTCAAAAATTAGAAGAGGATGTTTTATTTTCGTTGAGATTTTATCGAGCTATTACTAAATTTTTATCCTCACGCTTACGAGCTACTGTTAACCATTTTGGTCATGACGATAACGTTACTTTTTTAGCTTCTAAACCTTCCAATAATATACCAGAAAATGAACCCGACCATCGTTTAGATTGGATTATGCAGCGTTTAGGAGGATAATAATTATTAAATTTCTGGAAGCAAAATTCTTGCTTTTATAATTAAGTTTTGCTTAGTTAGATTATTTGAATCGTTCTGAATTATGACCTTAAATTTTGATCAAGAAATGATGCAATATTGCTTAAAGTTAGCTTGTCAAGCCTTAGGCAAAACAGCACCTAATCCCTTAGTTGGATGTGTCATCGTTCAGGATAAAAAAATTGTTGGAGAAGGGTTTCATCCGGGTGCAGGTCAACCCCATGCTGAAGTTTTTGCCCTGAGAAATGCCGGAGAACAAGCCAAGGGAGCAACGGTTTATGTTAATTTAGAACCTTGTAATCATTTTGGGCGGACACCTCCCTGTACAGAAGCCTTAATTCAAGCTGAAGTTTCTAAAGTTGTGGTGGGAATGGTTGATCCGAATCCTTTAGTTTCAGGAACAGGAATTCAACGGTTAAAAGATGCAGGAATTGAGGTCATTGTTGGCATTGAAGAACAAGATTGTCAACAGTTAAATGAAGCTTTTGTCTATCGAATTTTGCATCAGAAACCCTGGGGAATTTTGAAATATGCCATGACCTTAGATGGAAAAATTGCCACCACAACGGGTCATAGTTCTTGGGTGACGGGAACCGAAGCTCGACAAAAAGTTCATCAGTTGCGTGTTGCTTGTGATGCGGTTATTGTGGGAGGAAATACCGTCCGACGAGATAATCCTTGGCTAACGACCCACGAAGCCGGAAAACCTAACCCTTTGCGAGTGGTCATGAGTCGAACTTTAGACTTACCCAAACAAGCCCATTTATGGGACACTCAAGAAGCGAAAACTTTAGTTATAACAGAGGAGGGTGTAAATCCAGATTTCCAACAGTTTTTGCAGAATAAGGGGGTAGAGGTAGCGGAATTATCGCCCTTGACACCTGCCCAAGTCATGGCTTATTTCTATAAACGTCAGTTTTTATCGGTGTTGTGGGAATGTGGAGGAACCCTTGCCGCCCAGGCGATCACAGATGGCAGTATTCATAAAATCTTAGCGTTTATTGCCCCTAAAATTATTGGGGGCAAAACAGCACCATCTCCGGTCGCAGATTTAGGGTTGACTCAGATGACAGAAGCACTTTTATTAGAACGAATGACCTGGGGTTCTGTAGGTAAGGATTTTTGGATTGAAGGATATTTATTTCAAACTTAATTATGAGCGAAGTTGCCCTATTAAGTCTTATGGTCAGTAGCCTAGGAATTGATGCTGTTTTACTCGCGAGTTGGCTCTGTTCCATACAAACTGATACACAATTAGAACAGGAGGAGGAAGAAACATTGACTCGCTACGACTCAGAAGATACTAAACAAATGCCTGTAAAATCTATACAACCTAACGGCTATTCTAACACTGAATCTCCTGAACCTTTAGTTCGGGATTGGGAGTATAAAATTGTGCGAGCAAGTCGAGATGTATTTCGGAATCCAACTATCTTTAAACGGTTATGTCAGGAAGAAGCCGAAATGGGTTGGATTTTAGTGGAAAAATTAGATGATCGACGGGTTCGGTTTAAGCGTCCAAGAGGACTCGATCATGCCGAAAACCCTTACCAAATTAAAGCTGATCCCTATCGTTCAACCTATGGTTCTTCCAGTAATTTAGGAGCTTGGTTAACGGTGATTGCTTTTATAACTGCCATTATTTTACCTGCATATTTAGGATTTTCATTAGTTGCCATGAGCTTTAATAAATCCTATCAAAATTCTTCCCCCACGATTTCATCTCCTGAACCCGAAGTTCCTTCAGCTTCTCCTTAAAACGTCCTCAAAACAATTTCAATGCTCTGCGATAACCTCACCCTTACTGACACTTTTTGCAGGTTTGGGGAGGTTACAAAACTATCTTTATAGAAATAATGAATAATGTTACTTTTACCTTGGAATCAATTTGTAGCAAAAACCATTGGTAAACTGCCGTTAAGAACAGTTTTAATTGTACCTTTTGTGGTACAAATTACCGCTACGGTTGGATTAGTGGGTTATTTTTCATTTAAAAATGGACAAAAAGCTGTTGAAAATTTAGCCCAGCAGTTAATGAACCAAGTGAGTAATCGTGTTCAAGAAAATTTACAGTTTTTCTTAGAAACTCCCGATCAAATTAACCAAACTAATTATAATCAAATTAAATTAGGTTTTTTAAATACAACTAATTTATATCCTTGGGAAAAATACCTTTGGCGGCAAGTTCAATTATATCCTGATATTACTTTTATTGCCATTGCGACGAATCAAAATAAACAACGGTCAGGTGAAAAACGCCTGAATGGTGATTTCCAAGTTAATGTTGTCGGGGATGATGTTGGCAAAAATTTCTATACGTTTAAACTCGATTCTCAAGGAAATCGGACTCAAGGTGAATTAATCAAAAAAGACTATGATTTACGTCAACATCCCACTTACTTAAAAGTGATAAAAGAACGCCGAGCTTCCTGGAGTAATGTATTTGTTTCTATCTTAGAGCCCAGCTTATTAATTAGTGCATTAGAACCCATCTACAATCAAAAACAACAAATTGAAGGAATTTTTCTGGCTACCTTACGGCTTGACCAAATTATTACCTTTTTAAAAGGTTTAAAAATTGGCAAATCAGGACAAGTTTTTATTCTTGATCCCCAAGGTCATTTGTTAGCTAGTTCTACCGGAGAACAACCCTTTAGAAAAATTGGCAGTCAAAATCAACTGTTTTTGGCAACAGAAAGTAGGAATAAAATCACCCAATCAGCGACACAAGAATTATTGAAACAGTTTAAAAGCCTACATAAAATTTATAACCCTCAAAAACTTAATTTTTTAATTAATAAAGAGAACTATTTTTTAAATATTATTCCGTTTAGTGATAATAAGAAATTAGAATGGATGATTGTTTTGGTCGTTCCTGAACATGATTTTTTAGATCAAATTAAAGCCAACAATCGAACAACACTACTTTTATGTTTAGTCACCTTTATTATAGCAATTATCATTGGAATTTTAACCGCTAGATGGATTACATTTCCTATTATTCTACTCAATCAAGCATCTAAGAATATTGCAGCCGGACAATGGGATTTACCCCAAGAAGCGAATCGTCAAGATGAATTAGGAGAACTGACTCGTTCTTTTAATAACATGATTCAACAATTGCAAACCACTTTAACTCAACTGCAAAATCTGAACCAATCTTTACAAATTAGTGAACAACGTTATACAAGTTTAGCTCAAGCCGCACCCGTTGGAATTTTTCGGGCTGATATTGAAGGGAATTATATCTATGGAAATGATCAACATTTTGCCATGATTGGTCTGAGTCAAGCGGAAACAATGGGGATGGGTTGGACAAAAACTTTACATCCCCAAGATCGAGATCGTATTCTTTCCTATTGGTTAAAATTTGTCCATGAAGGTGTTCCTTTTCAGTATGAATATCGGTTTTTTAAACCCGATGGCAGTACAATTTGGGTCTATGGAAAAGCACTTGCTGAACGAAATAGTGAAGGTCAAATTACAGGATATGTCGGAACCATTACCGATATTACATCGACTAAAGAAGCCGAACATATTCTGGCTGAATATAACCAAACTTTAGAACATCAAGTCAAAGAACGGACGCAAGAACTCTCTCACACCCTGCAACAGTTAAAAGCCACTCAAAGTCAACTGGTTCAATCTGAGAAAATGGCGACATTAGGACAATTGGTAGCTGGAATTGCCCATGAAATCAATACTCCATTAGGTGCAATTCAAGCGGCTATTAATAATAATAATCAAGCTTTAATTGAATCTTTAATTGAATTACCCAAACTTTCTCAAAAACTTGATCCTGAGCAACAAGTGCTGTTTTTTAAGGTATTAGATTTTTCACGAAACAACCCCCAGCAAATTTCGACACGAGAACAGCGTGAATATAAACGTCAACTGGCTCAACACTTAAAAGAGTATCAAATCGAATCTCCTCGAAAAATCGCTGATATTTTAATTGATATTGGTATTTATGATAACTTGGAATTTATTTTACCCTTGGTTCAACATCCTGAACAAGAATGGTTATTAAATTTAGCTTATAATCTAGCTCGATTACAACGAAATAATCAAACCATGATTACAGCAATTGAACGAGCTTCTAAAGTTGTTTTTGCTCTCAAAAGTTATGCTCGTTATGATCCCCATAGTCAAAAACAATCCGTCTTAATTACTGAAGGTATTGATACGGTTTTAGAACTCTATCACAATCAACTGAAACGTGGCATAGAAGTCAATCGTACCTATCAAATTACCCATCCCCTTGATTGTTATCCTGATGAATTAATGCAGGTTTGGACAAATTTAATCCATAATAGTATTCAAGCCATGAAGGGTCAGGGAACTCTCAAGATTGTCGTCCTCCAAGAAGAAACTGAGTTTCGGGTTCAAATCATCGATTCAGGCTGTGGGATTCCGGCGGATATTCAAGGACGCATTTTTGAACCCTTCTTTACAACAAAACCTTGGGGAGAAGGTAGTGGTTTGGGATTAGATATTGTTCAAAAAATTATTGATAAACATCAAGGTCAGATTACCGTTCAAAGTCAACCCGGAAACACTATTTTTACGATCTCCTTACCTCGAACCTAAACCAAAATTTCGAGATTAGTTCTGTTTATGTTAAAATGAGTAAAGTTTACTTTTAATTAGCCATCTTTATCAAAAAAATCAATTCAATTAAAATTTAAAAAGGAAAAGCCAATGGTAGAAAAAGCTATTATCTGTGTAGATGATGAACGGTTTGTGGTAGAAAGTCTCCTAGAACAACTCAAACGGAGATTTGGAAAGGAGTATATCTATGAAGGTGCAGAAAGTGCCCCGGAAGCCTTAGATATTCTGGAAGATTTAAAACAGGAAGATATTGAAGTATTAATTATTGTTTCGGATTGGTTAATGCCTGAAATGCGAGGAGATGAATTTCTGATTGAAGTCCATCGTCGTTTTCCCAAAATTATTACAGTGATGTTGACGGGACAAGCGGATGAAGCTGCGATTAAACGGGCTGAAAAATATGCTAATTTATATCGTTGTCTTTATAAACCTTGGACAGAAGAAGAGTTAGCACAAACGATTGCATCGGCTTTAGGATAGTGATCAACATTTAGAGATTTTTATTGCTTGAATTTCTTCCGATAATAACTTGAGAACAATGGCTAAACAACTGGCAATTTTATGTGTAGATGATGAATCTGTTATTTTAGAAAGTCTTAAAGAACAACTTAAACGGAATTTACCTCAACATTATGAATTAGAATCAGCAGAAAGTGGCGAAGAAGCATTAGAAGTTATTGAAGAATTGCATGAGGAAGGGTTAGAAGTCGCCTTAGTTATTTCTGACCAAATTATGCCCGGTTTACAAGGGGATGAGTTATTAATCCGAATTCATCAAAGTTATCCCCAAATGTTAAAAATTATGTTGACTGGACAAGCAGATGCTCAATCTGTTGGCAATGTAGTCAACCAAGCAAGTCTGTATCGTTATATTAGCAAACCTTGGGATGAAACGGACTTAATTTTAACAGTTCAAGAGGCATTAAGGCGCTATGCTCAAGAACAACAACTGGTAGAACAAAATCAAAAATTACACGAATTAAATCGACAATTACAACAGTTAAATATTTCTCTGGAACAAAAAGTTTTAGAACGAACTACACAATTAGAACAGGCAAAACAGGCTGCTGAAGTGGCGAATCAAGCTAAAAGTACATTTTTAGCTAATATGAGTCATGAATTGCGATCGCCTTTGAATGCGATTTTAGGCTTTGCTCAATTAATGAATCGAAGTACAACTCTTTCTGCTGAACACCAAGAACAAGTGAAGATTATTTTACAAAGTGGAGAACATTTATTAAGTTTAATTAACCAGCTTTTAGATTTAGCTAAAATTGAGGCAGGCAAAATCACCCTTAATGAGGCTAACTTTGATCTATATCATCTCCTTCAAGATTTAGAAGATATGTTCTCTCTCAAGGCTAAAAATCAGAGTTTAAGCTTAACATTTAGCTGTTGTAAAGCTGTTCCTCAATATGTTTGTACTGATCAGATTAAACTTCGCCAAATTCTGATTAATTTACTCAATAATTCTCTCAAATTTACTCATCAAGGAGGCGTGCAGCTAACCGTTAATTGTCATAAAATTGATCCCTCAAACCTACAACTGATTTTTGCAGTTCAAGATACGGGAGTCGGCATTGATTCCGAAGAAATTGATCAGCTTTTTGAGGCTTTTACTCAAACTCAAAGGGGAAGAGAAGCTGATGAAGGAACGGGGTTAGGTTTATCGATTAGTCAAAAATTTGTACACCTGATGGGTGGGAAAATTAAAGTTAATTCCCAAGTCGGAGTCGGCACAACCTTTACCTTTAATATTCACGCTAAATTTGTTGATGATATTTGTTTATTTAATCAAAATTCATCTCGAAAAATAGTGGGTTTAGCTCCTAATCAACCTGCCTATAAAATATTAATTGTTGATGATAAATTCTGTAATCGTAAATTATTAATAGAATTGCTGAAACCCTTGGGATTAGAATTAAAAGAAGCTTCAAATGGCAAAGAAGCTGTAGAAATTTGGGATGTGTGGGAACCCCATTTAATTTTAATGGATCTGATTATGCCCATTTTGAATGGTTATGAAGCCACAAAACAAATTAAAAATACCTTAAAAGGAAATGCTACGGTGATTATTGCGATTACTGCTAGTGTTTTAGAAGAACAAAAAGCCTTGGTACTTTCAATGGGTTGTGACGATTTTGTGAGAAAACCCTTTCAAGAATCCCATATTTTTGAGATGATTGCAAAATATCTAGGTCTTGAATATATCTATGCGGAGGACACCTCCCTAAACTTTTTAAATCCCTCAAACTCTATACTTACTGTTGAAAGCTTGAAAGGGATGCCCTCTCAATGGATAGATGAACTTTATCAAGCCAGCCTTGACTTAGATTATGAGTTAGTTTTAGATCTAATTCAAGAAATTCCGTTGGGACAAGCTGATCTGTCTCAAGCTTTAACCGATTTAGTTTCTAATTATAGAGTTGATCAAATTTTTAATCTTATTGAAAAAATAAAAATCCATGAATATTCGAGCTAATAAAAAACAACAACTTGGTGGTATTTTAATTATAGATGATAAACTTGAAAATTTAAAAGTTTTATCAGAAATTCTTAAGCAACAAGGGTATAAAGTTCGTCAAGCTATTAATGGAATATCCGCTTTAAGGGCCATACAATCATCCCCCCCTGATTTAATTTTATTAGATATAAAAATGCCGGAAATGGATGGCTATGAAGTTTGCCAAAAACTGAAACAAGATTCTCAAACTCAGGAAATTCCTATTATTTTTATTAGTGCTTTAAATGAAGTTTGGGATAAGGTAAGAGCGTTTCAATTAGGAGGAGTTGATTATATTAATAAACCCTTTCAAGTGGAAGAAGTTATTGCCCGAATTGAAACCCAGTTTATTATTCAAAGACAAAAAAAACAATTACAAGCAGAAATAGAATATCGTCAAGCCCAAGAAGAACGGTTAAAAGAGGAAATTCAACACCGTCTCGCCAAAGAAAAGCAATTACAAGAAGAAATTCAACGACGTAAAGAAACAGAAGAAATTTTATATCAATCTCGTGCTTTAATTCAAAGTGTTTTAAATACGTCAATGGATGGAATTGCTGCGTTTCAATCTATCCGAAACACAATGACCGGAAAAATTATGGATTTCCGTTGTTTAGTTGTGAATCCAATCATTGGCCAAATTTTGAAGCAAGATCGCTCTAAGTTAATGGGTAAAATTATTTTAAAAAAATTATTGAAAAAAATAGATTCTAGCTTATTTGAAAAGTTTGTTAATTTAGTAGAAACGGGAACTCCTTTAATTGATGATATTTTTTATCACAGTGACGATACTCAAGGTTGGTATCATTTTATTGCTGTCAGGTTAGGGGACGGATTTTCCATCGCCATTCGAGATATTACAGACCGTAAAAAGATAGAGCTTGATTTATCTCGTTGGGCTAAATTAGATGGGTTAACACAAATTGCTAACCGTCATTATTTTGAGGAATTTTTAAATATAGAATGGCAGAGACATCTACAGGAACAAAAACCAATTTCCTTGATTTTATGTGATGTAGATTATTTTAAAGCTTATAATGATACCTATGGTCATTTAGAAGGAGATGACTGTTTAAAAAAAGTAGCTCAAGCAATTGATCAAGTGATTCAACATCCCGGAAATTTACTAGCTCGTTATGGCGGTGAAGAATTTGTGATTATTCTAACCCAGACGAATCTATTAGAAGCAGGGAAAATTGCGACAGATATTCAAACTTCTATTCGGATTCTCAATATTCCCCACTCCCAATCTCAAGTGAGTGAGTTACTTACGCTAAGTTTCGGCATATCGAGTTTAATTCCAACGCCAGAAAACTCAACTTTTATATTAATTAAATCTGCTGATCAAGCTTTATATCAAGCTAAACAACAAGGGAGAAATTGCATTGTTACTCAAGTAGATTAAAGGAGTTAATCATCTGCATTCCGGCGGTGGTAAATCGTTGAAATGCGAGATTTGCTTGTTCAGTATAATCGACAATACCGGGAATAACAACAGGAGAGGTACAATCTTCTAATAAATAAACTTTTTGGGCTAAATTATAATTTTTGGCTTGAATTTCGGTTAATAAATTGTCAATTGTCCAAGCAACACAATGGCTTTTCGCTTGACCCGCAATCAGAATTCGATCAAAGTTTAAAATCTGTTCTATTAATTGTTTATTTTTTTGAGCTATTATTTCTCCTTGAATATTTTCTAAAACTTCCGGTTGCAAAACCGAATAATTTTCTGTTAAGGGATGGTTTCCTTTAATCTCAAATTGAACTTGAGAACATCGGGAAATCGTATGAAAAAATAATGCTTCTTCAACGGCTGAAACTAACCCATGACCGATCCCTCCTAACATTGAATGATAGGGCCATACTGTTAAGGGATATTGACCTTTTTTTGCTAAGGTTTGGGCATAATGTAAGGCGTATTGTTCTAGGCTGTTTTCATCTGCACCTAAAATTATATTGATAACTTTTGGATTCACTTTCCAGATGTGATTTTGAATATCTTCAACGGAAATTAACGTTGCAGGGGTGGGATGTTCACCTTGTTGATTAATCCAAAAAATAGGATGAAAAATTTGGAAGGCGGTATGGGTATCTAAGGTAGCAATAATATGGCTAATTTTGTGTAAATTTCGATAAATAAATTCACACAATCTAATATTGTCTTCTACTGCACCATTTCCCGATGCGCCTCCTACAAATAACTCAAATTCAGGAATACAAAACGTATTTTGAACATCAATTAAAATTAAACAGGTTTTAAGTTGATCCTGACTAGCAGGTTGAATCTTATACTGTTTTGCCCATTCTTCGGCTTCCTGGGCTCGAATTTGATACCGAACACGCCAAACTTCTCCCACACGCTGGGGATCAAAATGGGGAGGAATGGGGAGAGAATCTATTTTTTCTGTCATCATTTGTTTATGATAAAATTAGAGTTAAAGAGCAGAATTCAAGCTAGTTTTATGCTAAAATCCATTGATCGAGTGTGGTTAATTGGAGGAACCCAGGAAAGTGCAAGATTGGCTCAGGCGATCGCCCAATGCCAAATCTATTGTATTATTAGTGTAACGACAGAATCAGCACAATGTCTCTATCCCGAATCAGAATTTTTAACGATTTGGGTGGGAAAATTAGAACCCAACCAAATTAACTTATTTTTAACAAATTATAAGATTAATCGCATTTTAGATGCTTCCCATCCCTATGCTGTAGAAATTTCTCAATTAGCAATTGCCATTAGCCAAACCCATCAAATTCCCTATTTACGGTATGAACGTCCAGCTATAAAGTCTGAAAATTCAACTCATCTTCTGTATTTAGACCGTTTTGAAACTTTATTAACCGGGGATTATTTAAAAGGAAAACGAGTTTTACTAACCTTGGGATACCGCAGTTTATTCCAATTTACCCAATGGCAAGAGCAAGCCGTCTTATTTGCTCGAATTTTACCGTCTCTTATGGCTTTGGATGCTGCTTTAAAAGCCGGATTTACCCCCGATCGAATTATAGCAATTCGTCCCCCCCTCTGTTTAGAATTAGAACGGGCATTATGGCAACATTGGAAGATTTCGCTGGTCGTCACAAAAGCTTCTGGATCAGCAGGAGGCGAAGATCTAAAAATGAATTTAGCTCACCAATTAAATATTCCTTTAATTATTATTGCCCGACCCCAGATTGATTATCCTCAAATGACTCACTCTTTTAAGACTGCCGTTGAATTTTGTCAATAGGGAACCGGGGAATGGAGGTCGGGAAAAGTCAACCCCCAAAAAATCTCTGAGATCGTTGCTGCGGTGATCCCCCTTTCCGATAAGATGGTATACGCGGCATCCAAAAAGGAAAAATAGGATATGAGTACAACTGACGAAAGAGTAAAAAGAATTATTGCAGAACAATTAGATGTTAAGGAAGAGGAAATTATTCCTTCGGCGACTTTCGCCGAAGATTTAGGCGCGGATTCCCTGGATACAGTAGAACTGGTCATGGCATTGGAAGAAGAATTTGAGACCGAAATTCCCGATGAAGATGCTGAAAAAATTAAGACCGTTCAAGACGCTATAGACTACATCAAGGCCAAGGAGGAGTAAATTCCATCGACCACCAAGCCAAAGCATCGGCTTAATCTGCAATTGAAGTAAAATCAACAGAATAAGCGAAGGATTAGCCTTCCACCAGTCTCACGGAAATTTTGCTGCGTTCGACTGTCTGGCTTAGGCAATCCCAACCCCTCTTAATTAAACTACTGTTATAATGTTAGTTTTGGTGCGAGGCGTTCCTGTCAAAGTCTAGGGATAATACCCCAAAACGTAAACAGGGAGACAGGTATAGACAATGGGTACACAATAAATCCAATCGAGCCTGCCTTAACTTTGGAAATGTGACCTTAAAGGAAGGTCAATCTCGGAGTCAATGATAATGATTAGTAGTAGTTATTATCAAAGAGATACGGCAATTCCCACAGTGTCAGACTGATTATCAAAGCACTGAAGCTGGGAGTAACGGGAAATCGGATATAAATCCAATATCTAAGAAGTTCTCTAGCCAATTGCCCATGAATAACGAAAGTGAACATCCGACTTGAACCATCGTAAACATTAAGTAGCGAAATTGATTTGATACGCTGCGCTCAAAATGAGCAAGGGGAATAGGTAGAGGTCTCAAAACTACCTCTATAAAAAAAATGGTAAGGTTATCTCCAAAACACTTACTAAGACTCCCGAAAGTACCCCGGTGGAGAGGATGATTCTAAAGGCAATGAACCCATTTTCAAGGAACGTTAAAAGTCCTCATATACTCCTACAGAGGTCGAATACTGTTAGGTAGCTACAAATCTAAAGCGGATGTTGTGAGGATGAGAGATGGAGTCAGAAGCTAATACCTAAATGTAATGTTTAGGATACGCTGATAGTCTCCGGTTTAGTTGTTAGGTAAGGTTGTGATTAGTATTTAAAACGGTGAAAACGAGTATAACCAAGACTACGGGTACATGGAATTCTATTAATTGGGCGAAAGTCCAACGGGTAGTATTTAAGATACAAACACGAATTTACCAGGCATCATTATCGGGACAAAATGCAAAGGCTCGAAAGCTCCAGAAACTTCTAGTCAAGTCATATTATGCCAGACTTCTAGCAATTAGAAAGGTAACACAGGATAATCAAGGCAAGAAAACAGCCGGGATTGATGGAATAAAATCCATTACACCTAAACAACGGTTAGAACTAGCTGAAAACCTGGGAAAATACCAAAAAGCCAAACCACTCCGAAGGAAATGGATACCCAAACCCAACGGGGAAAAACGCCCACTAAGTATACCGACTATAAATGATAGAGTTAGGCAAGCCTTGGTTAAATTGGCTTTAGAACCCCAATGGGAAGCCAGATTTGAGGGTGAAAGCTATGGGTTTAGACCCGGACGTTCAGCCCATGACGCGATGTCACGAATCTTCCAAAGCATCAATAAAGGTGAATATTACATCTTAGATGCTGACATCTCTAAATGTTTTGACCAAATTAATCATGATTACCTACTGTCTAAAATTGATTGTCCATCAATAATAAAAGCTCAAATCAAACAATGGTTAAAAGCTGGAGTGATGGATAACGGCATATTTGAAGCAACAGAGGCAGGCACACCGCAAGGAGGTGTCATCAGTCCCCTACTGGCTAACATCGCATTGGATGGAATGATTGAATTAATCAAGCGCAAATTCCCTAAAAAGAATAGCCGCATTCAAGCTCAAGTCATTAGATATGCCGATGATTTCGTGGTAATCAGCCCACAATTAGAAGTCATTCAACAATGCCAAATTGATATTGAAGAATGGTTAAAACCTATAGGATTAGAGCTTAAACCCTCAAAAACCCGAATTTGTCACACGCTGAGAGAAATTGAAGTTAAGGGCGAAATGGTTAAACCAGGATTTGAATTTCTAGGATGGAACTTCCGGCAATACCCAGTGGGTAAACACCACGCCAGTAAAACAGGAAGTCAAAACTCCAAATTATTAGGATTCAAAACCCTAATAAAACCTAGTAAAAAGTCAATTAAAGCTCATGCCGATAAGATGAAAGATGTGATTAAAAACCACAAAACTGCACCTCAATACGCATTAATCAAACGCCTAAATCCAATCATAAGAGGATGGTGTAACTACCATTCCAAAGTTTGCTCCAAAGAGACATTCTCCTCATTAGACCACAAAACATGGCAAAGATTAAGAGCATGGACAGTCAGCAGATGCGGTAAAGCAGGTCGCAAGAAGTTATCCAAATACTTCAAGAAAAACGATAATAGAGCATGGAATTTTGAAACCAACGATGGTTTTAAGCTACTCACTCATGCAGAAACACCTATTACTCGTCATGTAACCGTAAGACCCGACGCATCACCCTATGACGGAAACTGGACGTACTGGAATACAAGAATAGGTACATCCTATGATGTACCAAAACGAGTGACATTTCTACTTAAAAAACAGAAAGGCAGATGTAATCTCTGTGGACAATATTTTACCCCAGAGGATGTTGTAGAAACCGACCATATTCAACCCACATCTTTAAAAGGGAAAAATGAATATAAGAACCTACAATTACTACATCGCCATTGTCACGATATTAAAACGGCAACTGATGGGTCTTACAACCCAAAAGAAACCGGATGTTCTGATGACAGCAGACAGCTAGACTAGGAGCCGTGTGCGGTAAAAGTCGCACGCACGGTTCTGAATGGGAGGTGAGGGTTGTAAAGCCTTCATCGACCCCTAATCTTCTCACGCTTTGTTCTGCATTTTAGGTGATTAAATTCTTGAATCGACGAAAATCATGACTACGATGAATGTTAAGCGCGTTGTTGTAACAGGTTTAGGGGCAATTACTCCGCTCGGAAATACCCTAGCTGACTATTGGGAAGGGTTAATGAGCGGACGGAATGGGATCGGCCCCATCACCTTATTTGATGCGTCAAAGCATGATTGTCGCATAGCGGGGGAAGTCAAAAAATTTGACCCCTGTGATTATATTTCGCGCAAAGAAGCTAAACGGATGGATCGCTTCGCCCAATTTGCGGTGGCGGCTAGTCAACAAGCCATCGCAGATGCGGGCTTCGTCATTAATGACCTAAATGCAGAACAGGTGGGTGTCATTATTGGAACTGGTATTGGCGGACTCAAGGTACTCGAAGATCAGCAAGAGATCTATTTAAATCGGGGCCCAGATCGCTGTAGTCCTTTTATGATCCCGATGATGATTGCCAACATGGCGGCGGGACTCACAGCCATTCATACGGGAGCTAAAGGGCCAAATTCCTGTTCTGTAACCGCTTGTGCGGCGGGTTCAAATTCCGTCGGGGATGCCTTTCGTTTAATTCAACGGGGCTATGCTCAAGCGATGATTTGTGGGGGAACCGAAGCGGCGGTGACTCCTTTATCGGTGGCTGGATTTGCGGCGGCACGGGCACTATCAACCCGGAATGAAGAACCCCTCAAAGCTTGTCGTCCTTTTGACAAAGATCGAGACGGGTTTGTGATGGGAGAAGGCGCTGGAATTCTGCTCTTAGAAGAATTAGACTGTGCCTTAAGTCGTGGCGCTCGCATTTATGCGGAATTAGTCGGTTATGGCATGACCTGTGATGCCTACCACATGACCTCCCCCGTTCCCGGTGGAGCAGGCGCAGCTAGAGCGATTTCCTTGGCGATGAAGGATGCTGGATTAACCCCTGACCAAATTAGTTATATTAATGCTCATGGAACCAGTACCTCTGCTAACGACACTACAGAAACGGCAGCGATTAAAAAGGTATTAGGTGAAAGTGCTTATCAGGTGGTGGTTAGTTCCACAAAGTCGATGACGGGTCATTTATTAGGGGGTTCTGGAGGCATTGAAGCGGTGGCGACGGCAATGGCCATTGCTGAGGATCGGGTTCCTCCAACGATTAATTTAGATAACCCTGACCCAGAGTGTGATTTAGATTATGTTCCGCATACCAGTCGCGCTCACACCGTTAACGTCGCCTTATCGAATTCCTTTGGGTTTGGAGGCCATAATGTGACCTTAGCGTTTAAAAAATTTCAACCCTAACTCCGTAAAGACAAGCGATGGCGCGTCTGTATCTTAGAAAAATAGCCACTTTATCAATAATGTTGATGGAGTGGCTGTTGCAGTTATTAAGCTGTTCTGTACTCGCGTAACAGGGTAGGATAGAAATATAAAGAAAATTTAAGAATTGTTGTCTTTGTAGTCAACTTAGAGAGGTATCCTTGAGTCATCATCTCGACGCCATTGCTCCCCATGGTGGACATTTAATTAACCGTATTGCCACTCCTGACCAACGGCAGGAATTTTTGGACAAAGGGGAACATTTACCCAGAGTTCAGTTGGATGAGCGCTCGCTCTCTGATTTAGAATTAATTGCTATTGGTGGTTTTAGTCCCCTCACCGGGTTTATGGAACAGGCGGACTATAAAACCGTCGTCAACCAAATGCACTTGAGTAATGGTTTGCCTTGGTCAATTCCCATTACTCTATCGGTTTCTGAAGAGGTAGCCTCAACCCTGACTGAAGGGGGTTTAGTTCGTTTAGATGCCCCGACGGGGGAATTTGTGGGCGTTTTGGAACTCACCCAAAAATATACCTACGATCAGGAAACCGAAGCCCTCAACGTTTATCGCACCACAGACGAAAAACATCCAGGGGTGAAAGTTGTTTATGATCAAGGGGGCGTTAATCTCGCTGGCCCAGTGTGGTTATTAGAACGTCAACCCCATCCCTACTTCCCGAAATATCAAATTGACCCCGCAGACTCACGGGCAATGTTTCGAGAAAAAGGATGGAAAACCATTGTCGGATTTCAAACTCGAAACCCTATCCATCGGGCCCATGAATATATTCAAAAATGTGCCTTAGAAACCGTTGATGGATTGTTTTTGCATCCTTTAGTGGGAGCTACCAAATCCGATGATATTCCGGCAGATGTACGGATGCGGTGTTATGAAATTTTGATTGACCATTACTATCCTAAACAACGGGTTATTTTAGCGATTAATCCCGCCGCCATGCGTTATGCAGGCCCCCGTGAAGCGATTTTCCATGCCCTAGTGCGGAAAAATTATGGCTGTACTCACTTTATTGTGGGTCGAGATCATGCCGGGGTTGGGGATTATTATGGAACTTACGATGCTCAATATATTTTCGATGAGTTTGAACCTGGGGAATTAGGTATTACTCCGATGATGTTTGAACACGCTTTTTATTGTACTGTGACTGAAGGTATGGCTACCAGCAAAACCAGTCCCAGTACCCCAGAACAGCGCATTCATTTATCAGGAACTAAGGTGCGAGAATTACTGCGTCGTGGTGAACTTCCACCCCCGCAATTTTCCCGCCCCGAAGTTGCCAATGAACTGATTAAAGCAATGAAGGTGACGTAATCAGTCATCAGTGATCAGTTATCAGTTATCAGTTATCAGTTATCAGTGGAAGAGTTAAGGGTTGATGGTTAAATAGTTATTAATTAACAACGATTAACCCAAACTCTAAAACCAAAGACTTTATGAGCAGGTTTATCAAGATTTTAGGGAATTAATAAAGTTTTTCTTGATCTTGCTCCTAGTTACGAAAACAACTGATAACTGGCACAAACGTGCCATGGCACGTCTCTACTGATAACTGATAACTGATGACTGATAACTGATGACTGATGACTGATAACTGATAACTGATAACTGATGACTGATTTTTGGTAATGGGATTAAAACGACGGGAATTTTTACAACAGGCTGGCTTACTGCTGGCGGCGCTGGGGATTCAGGGAAGACTTTATGATCGTTCCTATCAAGCCTTAGCACAGCCAACCCGACGAAAGTTAGCTTTATTGGTGGGAATTAATCAATATCCCAGTGGAAATCGCATTGAAGAACCGTTACAAGGCTGTTTAACGGATGTGGAATTGCAACGCAATTTATTAATGTATAAATTTGGGTTTCAACCTGATGATATTCTCACCTTAACCAACGAAGCTGCAACTCGTAACCAAATTGAATCCGCCTTTATTTCCCATTTAATTGAACAAGCTCAAATGGGGGATGTGGTGCTGTTTCATTTTAGTGGTTATGGTAGTTGTATTCCCCGTCATCCTCTTGTTTCTAATTCACCTCAAATTCAATATTCTTATCTGCCTGTTGATGCCGAAGTGTCAGAACAGGAAACGGTTAATGATATTTTAGAAGATACTTTATGGTTATTATTGCGATCGCTACCGACCTCTGAAGTCATTACGGTTTTAGATACAAGTTTTATTTATCCTGGACATCATCAACAAGGGACGCTTAAAATTCGTGCCGTCTCAAGTCCAACAACCTTGGAAATTAATCCCGCAGAACTGGATTTACAAGATCAATTGTTATCTCGTTTCAACCTTTCACAAGAAGAATTAGAATACCGAAAACCGGGTCAATTACCCGGATTAGTCTTAGCCGCATCTAAACCTTCCCAAGTCGCCACAGAAGGCCGATGGGATGGCTTTAATGCCGGATTATTTACTTATACTTTAACCCAAGCTTTTTGGGGTGCAAGTCCCTTCCCGAATTTAACGGCCCAAATCCGCCGAGTGGCGGGAGAAGTTGAACAAATAGTTGGGCCGTGTCAGCAACCTCAACTCCGCAGAAGCTTAAATCCTGCTCAAGCTGAATCAGATGTTTCTCTAGGGAGTTTGTGGGTTCCTGCTTTACCTGTTGATGGGGTAATAACGGGGGTTGAAGAGAATGGGAAAACCGCTCAAGTTTCATTAACAGGGCTACCAACGTTTGTATTAGATTCATTGGGTTTAAATACAATATTAACGATTATTTCAGAGTCTAATTCTTTAGAAAATCCGGTTTATTTACAACTGCGTTCTCGCGCGGGATTAAAAGCCAAAGCACAGATCAAAACGACGGATTTAAACTTATCTTTTGGGTTAGAAGTTGGACAAAAACTACAAGAATTTATTCGAATTTTACCGAGGCAAATTAATTTAAAAATTGCCTTAGATCCTGAATTAAATCGAATTGAACGGGTGGATGCGACCAGTGCATTTTCCGGGTTTTCTCGGATGACAATTGTAGCGAGTGATCAACCTGCGGATTATTTACTCAGTCGCGTTACGGATACGACCATCGCCCAAGCTTTAAATACTCCCTTATCGCCGATTTTTCAAGGACGCTATGGCTTATTCTCCAAGGGTTCAGTGTTGCTTCCCGATACCATTGGTGAAGGAGGAGAGGCGGTAAAAGTGGCGGTACATCGGTTAATTCCCCAACTCAAAACCCGTTTAGCCATTAAGTTATTAAGATTAACAGAAAATGAACGCTCTTCGCAGTTAAAAGTGAGAGCAACTTTAAATTTATTAGCCCCTCAATCTCAAGTTTTAATTAAACGGGAAACAACTGGAATTTTAAACAAAATTAATCCAGAAACTCCTCCATCTGTTAATTCTATTTCAACTTTAAGCCCATCTTTTCCTTCGGCTTCCGAAAATCAAGGAATTGTGACAGTTTCTGTAGGGAGTCGTTTACAATATCAACTGCAAAATCAGGGAGAGTTTCCCGTTTATTTTCTACTGTTTTATGTTAATAGTGAAGGACAAACCTATCTATTTCATTCAGGTTTTGATCCTCAGCAACAACAAATTGCACCGGGTAAATCTATGAGTGTCCCTCCCGCTACAGTTTACAGTGGTAACTCTTCTACGGAAATTATCGGAGAACTGGTTAAAAGTCCAGCCGGATTAGCAGAAACCCAGGTGATTTTAAGCCAAAATCCCTTTGTGGAAACCTTAACAATTTTAGATAAAAGCATTAAAAAAAGTGAGGGATTATTGAAGTTCAACTTAATCTCAAATCCTTTGGATATTGCTGATGCTATTTTACAAGATTTGAATCGAGGCAGTCAACAAAGCTTAGAAAAAATGGGAGTGATTACGGATGATTTGGCTTTAGATATTAATAGCTGGGCAACGTTTAATTTTGTTTATCGGGTTGTGGGATAAGCTGTTGATATTGATAGCTCTTTAAACCGCGTTTTGAAACCTGATGAAACTCAAACCCAGAGCCATTCTCAATTCCTAAACCCTTGACCCAAACCTGCCTCAACCGTCTCCTTAATATTCATTTACAAATCTTGTAATAAGTTCATAATGTTTTTTTTGATGAACAAGATGTTAACTTGTGGCAAAAACACTATAAATTAAAAAGTAAGCGAATCAAGAAACCGGAATCTTAAAGGAGTAGTACCAAGTCCCAACTAAAGCGATTCAATAGATGTCTATCTACAGTCAACGGATTCGTTAAATTTAACAATTCCTTAATTTTTGGGACTCCATCCTCAACGGTTGATCCTGATTTTTTGAGGATAAAACCTCAGAATGAGTCACTTATATTTGTGGAGCAATAGATATGCCAGAAACTATCACAAACTGCCGTAATATCGCCATTGTTGGCCCCTATTTAAGCGGGAAAACCGCACTTTTAGAAAGTATTTTGTCTGTGACCGGAGTAACCACTCGCAAAGGAACGGCAAAAGATGGTAACAGGGTTGGGGACAGTTCCCCAGAAGCCCGCGATCGCAATATGAGTGTAGAAGTTAATGCCGCCTGTACCGAATATGGCGGCATTCGCTTTACATTTTTAGATTGTCCGGGTTCTGTAGAATTTGCCCAAGAAACCTATAATGCTTTAATCGGAACGGGGTTAGCCATTGTCGTCTGTGAACCTGATCCCGGCCGGATTTTAACCTTATCTCCCCTGTTCAAATTCTTGGATGACTGGGAAATTCCCCATCTGGTTTTTATTAATAAAATGGATCGGGTTTGTACCGATGAGGAACGTTGTGTTACCAGTTTTAGCGAACTCTTGAATGCTTTAAAAGCGGTTTCCACTCGTCCTATTATTCCTCAACAATATCCCATTGGAAATGGTGAACAATTGGTCGGTTTTATTGATTTAATTACCGAACAAGCCTATCATTATCATCCGGGTGCTCCCTCTGATCCTGTCCCCCTTCCCGAATCGCTCAAGGATGCTGAACACGCTGCCCGTCAAGCGATGTTAGAGGAGTTAGCCAATTTTGACGATCATCTATTAGAAGAATTATTAGAAGAAATTGAACCGCCTCAAGATGAAATTGTCAAAGATTTAAAAATGGAATTAGGAGCGGATTTAATTGTACCTGTATTAATTGGGGTAGCGGAACAAGATCATGGGGTACGGGCATTATTAGATGCCTTAGTTCGGGAAGCTCCAGAACCTACCATTACCGCAGAACGACGGGGGCTGAAATCTTCCGAAGGATGGCCTATTGCCCAAGTGCTCAAAACCTATTACACCCCCCAAGGCGGTAAACTTTCCCTGGTGCGGGTTTGGCAGGGTGAACTCACCGAAGGCCAGACCTTAAATGGGGTACGACCGGGGGGAATGTATCGGCTGATGGGACAACAAACCCAAAGCGTACAAGGGGCAAAAACCGGGGATATTGTGGCTTTGGCGCGGATGGAAGGAATTCAAACCGGAGATACCTTAACAACGGAACTTAATCAATTAAAAAATCCGTTACCGAAAGCAACTTTATTACCGGCGGTTTATGGCTGGGCAATTACCCCAGAAAACCGCAAAGATGAAGTTAAAATTAGTGCGGCTTTATCTAAAATGTTAGATGAAGATCCCTCGTTAAGTTGGGAACAAAATGGAGATACCCATGAAATTATTTTATGGGGTCAAGGTCAAATTCATTTGCAAGTGACATTAGATCGGTTACGGCGTAAATATAATTTACCGATGGTCACTCATTTGCCTCGGATTCCTTATAAAGAAACCATTCGCAAAAATACAAATTCTCACGGTCGTTATAAACATCAAAGTGGCGGTCATGGACAGTTTGGAGATGTGTATTTAGATATTAAACCTCAACCCCGTGGGGAAGGGTTTAATTTTGATGAAAGGATTGTGGGGGGTGTGGTTCCTCGTCAATATATTCCGGGTGTTGAAATTGGGGTGCGAGAATATTTAAGCCAGGGGCCTTTAGGGTTTCCTGTTGTTGATGTGGCGGTAACATTAACTAATGGTTCCTATCATTCTGTGGATAGTTCCGAACAAGCTTTTAAACAAGCTGCTCGGTTAGCCATGCAGTCAGGAATGGAAAAATGCGAACCCGTTTTATTAGAACCGATTACTTCTGTTGAAATTTGTGCACCGAGCGATTTTACCTCCCAAATGTTTCAGTTAATTACCGGGCGTCGGGGGCAAATTTTAGGCTATGAAGCGATGTCAGACTGGAAAGGATGGGATAAAATTTCTGCCTATATTCCCCAGGCGGAAATGCAGGATTTAATTGTAGAATTGCGTTCTTTAACGTTAGGAGTAGGTTATTTCAATTGGCAATTCGATCATTTACAAGAAGTTCCTGAAAAGTTAACGGAACGGATTTTAGCAACGAGTAATGGGAATGGTAATAGTAAATCATAAATTCCTGTAAGCTGAAAAATCTCCCTTTTTGAGTTAACAGCATTAGGGAGATTTTTAACTTCTATAAACTTTTTCTAAAACTGAACCTCCATTTTTATCCCAACATGGAAAATTTATCTGGGGTCGCTAAAAATCTTTATTTCCTGAAACCCAAATTTATAGAAAATCGGTTTCTGTACAAAACTTGATTATAATCAACAAATCACTGAGAGAAATCCAGTTTATTGATCAACTACGGAATCCTTAAAGATGACCTCTTTTGAATTAATGATTTTAGCGACGGCGGGACTCGTTGCAGGAATTTTAGCGGGCTTTTTAGGAATTGGTGGAGGAACGGTTTTAGTCCCGTTATTAGTCGCATTAGGCTATACCCCGGTTCAAGCCGTTGCGACCAGTAGTTTATCAATTGTGATTACCGCAATTTCGGGGAGTGTACAAAATTGGCGCATGGGATATCTTAGTTTCAATCGTGTGATTGGTATTGGATTTCCGGCTATATTAACCGCACAAATAGGGGTATTTTTGGCAGAATTAGTTTCCTCCAGATTATTATTATTTTTATTTGGATGTTTATTATTATTAAATGTTTATTTAGTAGAAGTGCGGCAACAAATAACAGCCCAGAAAAAACAAAAAGAAGAACAACAAGTTTCTGATTCTGCTATTTCTTCTCATCAAAATATCCTCTTTAATCCAGTATTTGCTCGAATTTTAACGGGAGGGACTGCGGGAATTCTAGCTGGATTATTTGGAGTGGGGGGTGGAATTATTATGGTTCCTTTGCAAATTGTTTTATTAGGAGAAACGATTAAAGTTGCAATTCAAACCAGTCTAGGAGTGATTGTCATTACCGCTATTTCTGCTTGTGCTGGACACGCTATTCAAGGAAATGTTTTATGGATTCAAGGAATTATATTAGGATTAGGGGGATTATTGGGAGCGCAAATTAGTACCCGGTTTTTGCCTAAATTATCGGATAAAACCGTTAGTTTAATGTTTAGAATTTTCTTAGTTATTCTTTCTGTTTATATCTTTAGACAAGCCACAATGCAACCCTAACAGGTTTCAGATTCACTTTCTAAAGGGGGATTAAAAACGAGAGCTAGGAAACTCACCAAATTTCTCTACAAACCCTTCATTCTTTAACCTTGTAGAGCCTTTTGAGATTGATCTCCCAGATAGTGCAATATTAAATTAATCGTGTCTTGCTTTACCCATCCTTTTTGTACCGCTAATGCACCAAATTGAAGATTAGTTTGTGGTTTTTCCGTGAGAATCTCCTCAATTTGTTGATCATCTAACAGTTTAGCTAATTTTAAATATTCACTTAACGGTTTCTGATGGGGATTTTGATGTAGATTCCGTAAATCTTCTACGAAAAACTTAATCGTTTCGGGTTCAATCAAGCCTTGATCAACTAAAATTTCTCCTAAGCGTAAATGATTGAGGTGGGTTTTTTGTGCTTTTAAAGCAACTTTAATTTGAAATTCTGTAATTAACCCCGCTTGGCGGAGTAAATAACCCAAGGGTAAAAATCGAGGATGATTGGAATTAATCGTTTTAGATAAAGATTGAACATCTGGGGACGGAGACGGTTTCACCCTGACCATTTGGGGTTGATAGTCATAGAAAGAATTAGTGAACTTATCATTAGAAGAGGATACAATTGACATTTGTGATTTCGTGACTAATTCTAGCCAAGAAATTGGGATTGTAATCGGCCAAAATACTGATGTTAATGCTAAAACCCCCCACGAACTTTGATCTGTTAATGGTGTTGTTGAATCTTCGATGAATGCTTTAAAGCACACCGAAAACGAAGCTAAAACTCCTACTGTGTAATAGGCAATTAATATTTCCATTAGACTCTCTCTTCTTAGTCAGTGGTAGTAGTGCTTTAAATCAAAAAATACAATCTCTGGTCAAATGAGTTAGTCAATGAACCCTAGTGGAAAATCGACAGTTTAATTTGTAATTAGAACCTGATTTTAAACGGTTCTCCATCTTATCTTATCAAGTGTAGTGTTAAGATTTGAATACTTTAGTGAGTTTTTTTGTAAAAGTTTAGTAAAATCTTGAAACAAAAAAAGAGAGTTGAGGGGAAGACTAGACGAACGCTTCAACCTCAACCCTCTAAAAAAGACAGTTTCAGGGTCTAAATTGGATTAGGGGAGACGATCAGCTAAAGCATCACGGGCTTGTTCTCGGTCATCAAAATGAATTTTTTCGGTTCCCAAAATTTGATAATCTTCGTGACCTTTTCCCGCAATTAAAACGCCATCTCCCGGTTGAGCATCCAAAATGGCTTGATGAATGGCTTTAGCCCGATCAGCAATGACAATAGGCTTAATATTGTCGGGAATTCCGGCTAAAACATCTTGCAAAATCCGCTCAGGATCTTCGGTGCGGGGATTATCTGAGGTGACAACGGCCAGATCCGCTAATTCTGCGGCAATTTTCCCCATTTTCGGTCGTTTGGTGCGATCGCGATCGCCCCCACAACCAAACACACAAATCATCCGACCTGGAATAAACGGACGGGACGCCTTCAATAAATTCTCTAAACTATCGGGGGTATGGGCATAATCCACAATCACGCTAATATCTTGATTGGGGCTAATTTGCACCCGTTCCATACGGCCCGGAACCCCCGGAAACTCGGCAATTTTCTCGACTAAACGGGTTAAATCTAAGCCCAAACTTAACCCCGCCCCCAAAGCGGCTAACAAATTCGATAAATTATATTGACCGACCAACGGTAAATAAAACTCAGCCTCTCCTTGGGGAGTATGAAGAACCCCCTTCACCCCTGTAGGTTCATAACACAGTTGATCCGCCCATAAATCAGCATTTGAGTCATGGGTACTATAACTCCAAGCTTGATCTCCCAATTGAGCGATTAACCGTTGGCCATAGGGGTCATCGGCGTTAATAATGGCTCGACCCTTAAGATATTGGGGACTAAATAATAAAGCTTTGGCTGCAAAATAATCCTCCATCGTCGGGTGATAGTCCAAATGATCTTGAGTCAAATTGGTAAACACCGCCACTTGAAACGGACAACCGAGAACCCGTCCCTGGTCTAACCCATGGGAACTGACTTCCATCACCCCGAATTCACAACCCGCCGCCACCGCATCAGCCAGTTGTTCCTGAAGTTCAACGGAGAAGGGGGTGGTATGGGTTGCCGTTTCTTGAAATCCGGGCCAACGGACGTAAAGGGTTCCCAGTAAGGCCGTTGGGTGGTTAGTATTGCTGAGGAGATATTCAATTAAATGGGTGGTGGTGGTTTTCCCATTGGTTCCTGTCACCCCCAGCAATTGTAATTTTTCGGCTGGATAATCATAAAACGCTGCTGCAATTTGGACGCAGGTTTGGGTCATATCCGGGGTGGGAATAATGCAGGGGTGTTCGGCTGCGATGCGGTCTTGGGTTTTCTCGGCGGCGGTTTGGGAGATGAAGGCAGCTACTGCACCAGAGGCGAGGGCACTGGGCCAAAATTCTCCCCCATCTACACGGGTTCCCGGCATTCCTAAGAATAAATCTCCTGGCCCAGAAGCGATAGAGTTGGTCGTTAACCCCTTGATTTCTTCCTCTAAAGCGGGGTGAGACTGAAAGGGTGTTGATATTCCTGCTTTTGCCAGTAACTCTTTGAGCTTCATCTGTTAGCAATCCTCACGACTGGACTGATTTTATTTTGCATCATATCAGGGGGAAGCTGGCTATGTGAAACAGGCATTAAACAGGCAAGATGCCTGTTCCACTGACTTACCAATATTTTTGTAAGAGTTGTTCTAGCTGTATGACCGACATCCGGGGTGAGGGGCGAGGAATGCGTTGTTCTATGTTATCACTATCAGTCGATTTAAACAGCACAGGAATTTCATATTGATAGGTTTGAAACCAATCTTCCCGGCTTGTAATATCTCGAATTTCTAATTGAAATTCTCCTAACTTTTGGGAGGAGGCTTGAATTTTTTCTAATTTTTCTTGTAAGCCTTCGCACAAATGGCAGCCCGGTTTACTGTATAAAATCAGTGTAATCATACGATACCTTTGACCTCTGCTAATAAGAGTTGTGTTGCCTGTTCAGCTTCTAAGGGTTTAGCGAACAGATAGCCTTGTCCAAAGGGACAGCCTAATTGATGTAAAATTTTTCGTTGTTCACGGGTTTCTATGCCTTCAGCAACCACATCTAATTCTAAATTTTGAGCTAAAGAAATAATAGCTTTAACGATTTGTAAAGGTTGGCTGGTTTTTCCACTAAAGGGGCTGGTTTTTTGATCTAAACGATTAACAAATGAGCGGTCGATTTTTAAACTATTTAACGGGAATTGATGTAAATAACTTAGGGAAGAATACCCCGTCCCAAAATCATCAATGGATAAATGAATTTTGCGAGATTTTAATTGGGCTAGAATAATAAATGAGGTGGCTAAATTTTCCATAATCACACTTTCAGTAATTTCTAGCTTTAAATCACTGGGATTACAACCTGTTTCTGCTAGAATTTGATCGATTTGTTCTAAAAGGTTGGGTTGGCAAAGCTGTTTACTCGATAAATTAACACTCATGGTTAACGGATAAATGTTAGCCTCAAGATGATGTTTTTTGCTAGGAGATTGGACTGTTAAAGCCGTATGAAAACCCGCAAATTTTTGAGCTAATTGTTCTTGCCAAACTCGCAGTTGATGACAAGCTTCGCGTAAAACCCAAGCCCCTAATGGAATAATTAATCCCGTTTCTTCTGCAACCGGAATAAACTCCGCAGGTGAGACTAAACCTCGTTTGGGATGAAACCAACGGACTAAGGCTTCAAATCCTGTAATTTTACCCGTAGATAAAGAAACAATTGGTTGATAATAAACTTTAAAACCCTTGAGATTTATGGGTTGAGGTGGAGAAGATTCTAATAAATGTTCTGTCGTTTGTAAGACCTTGGGATGAGGATTTTCTGAAGGCGTTAAGGTTAAGGATTCTGAATGGGGGGGAGTTCCGATTCGCATTCGCCCATAAATCGCCTGTCTTAAATCCGTTTCAAGCTGCAACATTGACATCGCTTGACTATGAATCGTTAAGTCAAATACTTCATATCGAGCTTTACCTTTGGCTTTTGCCCGATACATGGCAATATCGGCATCTCGTAAAAAATCTTCAGGATTATTATACAATAAACACTGATAAGATTCACTATCATTTTCCAATTGCTGATAATAACCTCGGCTGGGAACAATGCCAATACTTACCGTTGTAAAAATCTCATGTCCTTGGATATAAAACGGCTGGGTTAATTCATCATGAATTTTCTCCGCCATTCTCGTCGCATCGGTAATATTTTGAATCTGATGAATCAAAATTGTGAATTCATCTCCCCCTAAACGAGCAACGGTATCAACTGGGTTAACACAGTAGAGAAGGCGGTGAGAAATTTCAATTAAGAGTTGATCTCCAATCAAATGTCCTAAACTATCATTTACAACTTTAAACCGATCTAAATCTAAAAATAAAACAGCAAACTGATAATTGGGTTCTTTTCGAGATCGTTTTAAGGCTTGGGCTAAACGTTCATTAAAAAAGCTACGATTTGGAAGTTGGGTCAGGGCATCATGTAAAGCTTCATACATCAGTTGAGCTTCAAATCGTTTTCGTTCGGTAATATCCCGAATAATAATTTGAATCGCCAATTGACCTTGATACGTTGCTGGAATTCCTACAATTTCGACATCAATTACTTCTCCGGTTAACCGAGTTAATTTTTGTTCTATTAAATCTAAAGGTTGCTGTTTGTTGATTGGGTCTTGAATTTGAGAGTGAATTAAAGTCAAATAATCAGGAGGAAGAAAATCAAAAATAGAACGACCGATTAAATCTTGAGGACGATTAGCTCCTAAAAGTTTGGCTCCAGCCATATTAATATAAACCAATTCTTCTCCATTATGAATAGCAATGGTTTCGGGAGACAATTCGACTAAACGGCGATAGCGTTCTTCGCTTTCTCGCAAAGCTAACTCCGCTTTTGCCCGTTGTTGTTCCGTTTGGTTAGCAGCAATAAATCGACCAATACTTTGAGCCATTAATTCTAAAATTTCCAGTTCATGGGATTCATAAGTAATGGTTTTAGCTTCTAAACAAGCAAACCCCAATGTGCCATAAATCTCGCCATTAACCCATAAGGGTGTTCCTAAACAGGTTTCTAAATGAAATCTTTGATAGCTTTCAAGTTGATTGAATTGAGAATTTTTCCCCATCTGGGTATGAACTTGGGTCGTCTGGGTCTGAATCACTTGCTTACAGTAACTTTCTTCTAAAGAGATCATACTACCCGGTTGAATTAAATTTAAATCGGAATGAACCGTATCGATAATAATCTGATTGTTTTCTAATCGGCTAATAAAACCAATCGACAATTGAAAAATTTCACAACCCGCCTGAAGATAATCCCGAAAGAGTTCATCTAAATTTTGATGGTTATAGGTGGTAATTCGATGTAAATTTTTGAGATGGGAACTAAACTGAGCCAAAGCTTGGGATTTTGAAACTAAATCTTGTTCAGATTGTTTGCGTTTAGTTATGTCTGCTTGGATGCCAATAAAATGGGTCAAATGCCCTTTAGGACTATACACCGGAGCGATGGAAAGTTCATTCCAAAAAAACGTCCCATCTTTGCGATAATTCCGCAATTCTACATGACATTCTGTTCCTTCTAAAATCCCTCGGCGAATGGCTTCAACTTCTGGCTTGTTAGGATCATTCCCTTGTAAAAATCGGCAATTTTTTCCTAAAACTTCTTCTCGGCTGTATCCGGTAATTTGCTCAAACCCAGAATTAACAAAAATAATTGGATTATCCGGTTGAGTCGCATCGGTAATCACAATTCCATTACTACTACTATCAATCGCCCGTTCCATTAAATGTAACCGTTCTTCGGCCCGATGGCGTTCAATGGCCGCAGCTAACACATTGGCAATGGCTTCCAAAAAATGAACATCTTCTGGGGTAAACTGACGAGGGTTGTGGCTATGGACACTTAAAACTCCCCAGGTCATGGATACCGGAAACTGTAATTGTTCTGGGCTGACTGTTTGGTCTTGGCCCCAACGGGAAATCACCACACTCATCCCGCTAATAATTCGATGATTATGCAGCAGGGGACTCCCGGAAAATCGAGTTTCTACCCGCAAATCATCCACAATCACAGGTTCATTTTTGAATAAGGTATACCCGGCTTGAGAGGTGACATGGGCACTAACCCGGGCATTCCCCACCAGTCCCCGTCGCCAACCGACGCCCGCCCGCAACCAAAACGCATGGCCACCGGGCATGAGTTCTAAGAGTTTACAATATTCTACATCCAGGGTTTTGACGACGGCAGAAACCACTTCATTCATCAAGGTGCCCAGGTCGGACTGAATCAAAGCTTGTTGACCCAGGTAAGCAACGGTCGCCTGCTGACTGACCTTGGATTGTAAAGTGGCTAAGAGTTGATGTTGAACTGGAAGGGCTGGAATTTCTGCCAAGATTTCCTGAACGTTGATTAACAGGGTTGTTAACTGGCCAAATTCATTGCGTAAAGGTAAAATCGTTGTCCGACACTGGCTTAATGTTCCATCTTGGCGTTGCCAGGGCAGGTCACGGGTACAGCCGGAACAGTTATAGCAATGATTTTGAGCGCAGAGGTCAGTAACCAGATGATGAAACAGGGGAAAATTTAAGGCTTCTAGGGTTTTACCCAGAACTTGAGATTTGTCATAACCAAACATCTGTGTGGCTGTGGTATTCCACTCAATAATCTGGTCTTGTGCATTAATTAAAATTACCCCGTCTTGCCAATGGTCAAAACTGGGGATAGGGCGTGACGGTAGGGGATGATGGGAGAAATTTGGAATCAGATTCGAGTAGGTGGATACAATCAATGATTCCCCATTCAGCGTCAATAACCGCATGGAGATCATTGTCCAGTAAAGCGCTCCATCAGCCTTCTTGACTTGTAGGGGTTGTTGTTGAATAGAATTTTTTTTTCGCAGTGTTTCCAGCAGGATTTCTCGATCCGTGAGATTGGCAAATAGATCGGAATCAGTAAAATTTAAAGGTTCGCCGATCAGAAATCCAAAGGTGTTTTGAAAGCAAGAATTGTAATAATAAATTCGGCCATCAGTCACCCGGCTGATTAGCAAGGGAACTTGCAATAATTCTGCAATAACTTGTATTAGGGCTTGGCTGTCTTGCAATGCAACCTCCACATCCGAATCCATGACCCATCTGCGATCAATGGATGCAATGGGATAAAGTTGTTCTTGATCTCCCTGTGTCTCGTGTTTGTTGAGCATCAACTAGGTTCCAGCATTTTTGGTTCGATTACTCGTGGTTATCGCTCACTGGCAGAGTATTCGATGCACCAAGGGTTTTTATCTGCTCCTCCCTATATATTCTACGATTATCATCATTAAATTTTGACTTTTTTAACGAAAATTAAAAAAAAGTTAACGGACATCTAGGCTTTGATTTAACAGCAGTGTCAGTGCAAGAGCAAAATTGCTTGCTCAATTAATGCCCTTGTCCCTGATAATTTTTTCTAAAAATAAAAATTTTAGGGTGAAAATCGAGGTGTTTCGTTACTTTTGTGTTACAATCAAGATCCTACTTAAATCTTAGAAGGATTGCATCTCTCTACAGAAGGATCAAGCTCCTGGGAAGATTTTCTCTACATTAAAACAAATCAATTTAGACGATCTCATGTAGCTCTTTTTTCAAATCTGATTCAACCATCGCAATTGTGATCACCAGAGAGAAGAAGAAATAAAGAACAGAATATCCAGAACATTTGAAGTTATTAAATATTAAGGGAATAGGGATGAAGTGATTATTTTCGAGTTGAATTCCCTACACCCTCATTTTTTTGTTGGGGTTTACTGTTACTGAAGCAACGCCAAAACTTGTTTAACGCTTTCGGGGAAAATCACAACCAGGCTACCAGGAGAAGCTTCCTTGAAGGCTGTTTCCAGGGCTGCTGTTTCTTGGAGAATAATCTCACAGTCAAAATCAGGATTTTCTTTCTTAACCCCAATCTGAATATATTTAGCCACGTCTCCCCTTGGACATCCGCGATTATCCTCATCTTCTTTAATAATAATGCGCTCGAACATTTGCGCCGCCAAGCGTCCTAATTCGATAAAATCTTCTTGACGGCGATCTCCGGGTGCACCAACAACCCCAATCCGTTTACCATCGGGCCAATTGCGAACAAACTCCAGAATCGCCTGGAAACTCGCTCGATTATGGGCATAATCCAATAAAATATGGAAAGACTGATAGGGAATTAAATTCATCCGTCCGGGGGTTTGTTCTACCGACATCTCAAACGTCCGCAACCCCTGACTAATCTCGGCAATGGTCACGCCCTGGAGATAAGCTGCTAAACTCGCAGCGAGGGCATTGGCAATCATAAAGGGCGCTAACCCGCGTAACGTTAGGGGAACATTGGCCATTTGTTCAACGCGGATCATTTGTTCTCCTTTTAAAAAGGATAAATAACCGGATTCATAAATCGCAGCAACGCCTCCCTGGGCAACGTGTTCATTCACAATCGGGTTATCAGCTTGCAATGAAAAATAAGCAACTTTCGCTTTTAAGTGTGATGCCATCGCGGCGACTAACGGGTCATCGGCATTTAACACAGCATACTTGTGAGCTACTTTTGCCACAACACTTTTGACGTCTGCCATTTCTTCAACGGTGTTAATATCCTGTAACCCTAAATGGTCTTCAGACACATTCAACACCACCCCGACATCACAGCGATTAAACCCTAAGCCAGACCGGAGAATTCCCCCCCGTGCGGCTTCTAATACGGCAATTTCAACCGTCGGATCATTTAAAATTAAAGCGGCACTAGCAGGCCCAGTATTGTCTCCCGCTTCCGCTAAAAAATCTCCAATATAAGTCCCGTCGGTGGTGGTATACCCGACAACTTTTTGAGTTTGTTTGAAAATATGAGCCGTTAAACGGGTGGTGGTGGTTTTACCGTTGGTTCCGGTAATGGCGGTAATCGGAATCTGGGCGGAGGTTCCGGGAGGATACAGCATATCCACAATCGGGGCTGCCACGTTGCGGGGTTTGCCTTCATTGGGTTGAATGTGCATCCGTAACCCCGGTGCGGCGTTAACTTCCACAATCACTCCATCCACTTCTCGCAATGGCCGACTAATATCGGGGGCGCTAATATCAATCCCGGCAATATCTAAACCGATAATTTGAGCCGCCCGCTCTGCAATCCAAATATTTTCCGGGTGGATTTCATCGGTGCGGTCAATGGCAATACCCCCGGTACTTAAATTGGCAGTTGCTTTAAGATAGCAAACCTGTCCCGATTTAGGAATACTATCTAAATGATAACCTTGTTGATCTAAAATATCAATACTTTGGCGATCTATTTCAATACGAGTTAACATATTTTCGTGACCCATTCCGCGACGAGGATCACGGTTCGTGTCTTCGACTAATTCGACTAAGGTGGAACGACCATTTCCAATCACATGAGCCGGAACTCGTTGAGCGACTGCCACAACTTTTCCTTGGACAACTAAGACGCGATAATCATTGCCTTTATAGTAACGTTCAACAATCACACTGCCGATTTTAGATTCATTTTTTGCCATTTGATAAGCATCTTCAGCTTCATGCCAAGTTTGAATATCCAGAGTAATACCACGACCATGATTTCCATCCAAAGGTTTTAAAACAATGGGAAATCCCCCAATATTATCAATGGCATTTTCTAAATCATCTAAACTATTAATGACCGTGCCTTTGGGAACGGGTAAACGGGCTGCGTCTAAGAGGGTTTTTGTGCCTTCTTTATCGCAAGCAAATTCAATGGCTAAAATATTACTACCATCGGTTTGTGAGGCTTGAATTCGGCGTTGATTTTTGCCATAACCGAGTTGAATCACATGGCGGGCGGGTAATTCTCTCCAAGGAATTCCACGAGATTCCGCTTCGCGGACAATAGCTTCCGTTGTTGGGCCGAGTTGAGCGTCTAGGAAAATTTCTTGTAAGTCTTGTAAATCCTGTTGCAGTTCTGTTTTGCGATAATATCCATCATCAATTAAACGATGGCATAACCTCACGGCGGCTCGGGCTGCATAGCGTCCCGCTTCAGCAATTTTATATTGAAAAATGACCCGGTAGACTCCGGTTTGAGAACTGGGACGAGTACAACCAAATTCCACAGGCATTCCCGCTAAGGTTTGCAATTCTAACGCAACTTGTAGAACGACATCACTCATCAAGATTCCGGTTTTTACATTTGTCATGAAATCTTGATATTTGGATTGATTGAAATGGGGGAAGATTTCTAGTAGTCCTTCGTAGAACTCTGGAATTTCAGGGGTGTAGCGATTATCCTTTTCTAAATCGAGGTGAATAATAATCAGGTGATGGTGCTCAATACTCCAATAGTTCGGCCCGCATAAGGTCTGGGTTTTTAGAATTTTCATAGTCATTGCCTCCTAAACTTTTGAATTCAGTGATTTGTGTTCCTCTTCATGGGGGAATCTTAGGCAACTCCAATTCACGATTTCAGCTTAGGGTAAATTATCCCACAATTTCAGAAAATGGGCGGGGTAAATTCCTAGAAATTGGGTAATTTTTTCTAAAATTTAAGGAAAATATTAGATTCTGTAGCTAAAGCCTATCGGATTAATTTTTTACGGATATTTTAAAAAATAATACAAATATAATTAGCTTGATTAATTAAACCTTGAATTCCAGATAGAATTGCCGGGAATGCCCTTAATTTTAACCTTTCTTCTTCGTCAATATTATAAGCAAATCAACGAATATTGGCAAGGGTGTCGCGATCGCCTCCAAGAAAATGATGGATTTCTAAATCGTTTTCCCGAAAAGGATGACTTGAGTATCCGGTATCTTTCCCAGGAAAGTTGACAAATTTAAAATTCTGTGGTATGTGTATTTAAACTGACAGATATTCTAAAATTTGCATAAAGTTTCTCTGAGATAGAGATCGGATTCGCCACAATGAATGATATAAAAATATCAATAATATAGCTGTATCATCAATAAATCGAGGTTAACGATTTACAGGGAGAGGAGCGATTAATGGCTCAAGAAACGATGAGTAAAACCCGATTGGAATTCTCCGAAGTGCCAATCGCCAAAGAACCGATCTCGGTAGAAGCTTATGCCGATGAACTCATGGACGACATTTTTTCCGATGTCGAACGTGTGATGCAGGGAGAATCCCGGCTACCCCAGGAACCCGCACAACCGGAATTTGTTTCGCTAAAATCGATTAAAGTTCCTCAGATTATTCTGCCTCCCATGCCCCGGTCGGAGGAAGAAGACGCCGAAAAATTACGCGATGCCAGTGCGGAAAAATCCTCTCCATCCCTGGATCGGATTCTGCTCATCGCCGCGTTTTCATCATTATTGATTACCTTATTATTATGGTTAGCAAGCCGGGGCGGTTTAGGGCGGTTATTTGCCCCAGAACCTGTCGCTATAGCCCCGGAACCGGTTTTAGATGCCAAAACTAAAGCGGATATTCAATTTTCCAATTATATTGAGCGATCCCTGAGCAATATTCAACAACAGAATCAACAAACCCCGTTAGGGTTGCCCCTTTTACCTCCTCCGGTTCCTAACACAGCCTTACCCACCCTTCCAGTTCCGGGGACTCCTCCCGTTGCTCAGGTGGCTCCTGTGATGGATACCAATAACCTCGTCGCCGCAATTAACCGTGTGGCGGGGGCGATTCAAGATGCGTCCAATCAAACAGCCTCTCTCTCACAAGAGGTGATGAAGAGTTTGTCTAAGGGACAACAACCCGCGCCGCCTGTCTCAACGGCGGTTCCCGGTGGCCGGAATTCGGGTTCTGTCCCCGCACCTGCTCCGAAAACAACCACCCCAGCCCCCAAACCGGAAGCGCAAGCCAAACCTGCCCCTGCTGTGGAAGTGGTTACTCCCACCCCCCAACCTCAACAAGCTGTTCCCGAAAGTAGTCCTGTGCCACCACCGCCTGCGGTGACTCCACCCCCCGCAGAACAGCCTACAGCCGTTAACCCAGCCCCTGCAACCACCCATACCTTAGTAGGAATTTTGGAATTGGGAGATCGTTCGGCGGCTTTGTTTGAAATTAATGGCGTCGCTCGTCGCATCTATGTGGGTGAAACCGTTGGGGCCAGTGGTTGGTCATTGGTTGAAGTCGCTAACCAAGAAGCTGTCATTCGTCGTAATGGGGAAGTTCGCACCCTTTTTGTCGGACAACAGTTCTAAACTGTAGCGGTAGATCAGTCAAAGTCCCCCTTCTTAAGGGGGATTTAGGGGGATCAAATCTAGGTAGAGTTGTTCCCCCTGTCCCCTTAGATTTAACTTTTAATTATGGGTTTATTTGAAGATTTTAATCGATTTTTAGAGACTCGTTTAGAAGAGTTTCTCAAAGATAATCCTAATTTAGCATTACAAGCGCTAGAAGAACAATTGCGGGAACAAGAAGAGGATACATTACGGTTAATTGCAGAGTTGAACCGAGAAGAAAAAAAGCTACAAGCGGAAATTTTAGAAATTGCTCAGGATATTCAAAAATGGCATGAACGGGTACAAAAAGCACAAGCCGCCAATCGGTTAGATTTAGTGACAGCAGCACAAGAACGAGAGGCGGCTTTACTGCGTCAGGGAAATCAACGTTGGGGACAAATGCAAGGCGTTAAAGAACGGATTCAAAAATCCAAAGAACTCTATTATCAAGTGCAACAACGCCACAAAGAAGTTAAAGTCAAAGCGGCAGAAATGGAAGCCAACCGTGTGAAATCCCAGGCTCAACAAAAAGCTCAAAATCCTTGGGAAACTCAAGGGTGGAATCAAAGTACATCCTATAGTAGTTCAAGTTCTTCGGGTGATCCTTTAGAATCGAAATTTAAACAATGGGAAATGGATGATGAATTAGACCAGTTAAAGCGAAATATGAAACGTTAAAATTTTATTCCTCTGATTGTTCAAAATTCACTTGTTCATAAAGATCGGTTAAATTTATTTGAAACTCAACGGTACTTAAGGTTAAAATAGACTCAGCAGACTCATAAAAATTGAGTTGCCATTTTCCCGTTTCTGTTTTAATAAATTGTTCAACTGAATATTGATATTGATCAATTAAAATATATTCTTGAAATTCGGGAATAGACCGATAATACTTAAATTTATCTCCTCGGTCATAATTTCCCGTTGATTTTGATAAAACTTCTACAATGACTAAGGGATTTAAAACCGTATCCGTGCGATTTTCATGATAGCTTACATCTCCTCGAATTACCATTAAATCAGGATAGGTATATAACCGATAATCAGGAATCCATAAACGGACATCCCCGATAAATAATCGATAATTTTGACCTCTTAAGGCTAATTTGAGTTGAAAGTAAGCGTTTCCAGCAATTTGATTATGATTGGTTGTTCCTCCGGTCATCGGAATAATTTCTCCATCTCGATACTCATGCTTAGATTCTGCGGTTTCTTCGAGTTTGAGATAATCCTCTGGAGAATAGAGGAGAGGTTTAGTTTGCACAACCATACAATTCTCCTATTATATCATATCCTTCTATTATAAATTAACATCGGCTAAATAGACATCTGTACGGTAAATTAAATGTACAAATCCTTGAGCATCTACCCAACGTTTAAATAACGCTTCTAACTCGGTAATAATCTGTTGACCCGCTTCTCCTTCAGTCGGGATATAAGAAGCACTTTGAGTTCTTCCAATTAACCCTTCTAAATCTAATATTTGTTGAGAAGCGATCGCTTGATAACGCCAATTGGTAAAATAAGAATAACTTTGAGCCCTATCCATAACTCGTTTTCGTTTTTCCTTTTCTACAGGGGGATCTTTGGCTGCATTTTTCAAAATTTGGCTATATTCTTTAGTAAATTGATCATTGCGGTTTCGATGATTCCAAACAATTGCTAACCGTCCTGATGGTTTTAAAATTCGATTAAATTCTTTTAAAGTAAGTTCAGGGTTAAACCAATGAAAGGCTTGAAAAGCAGTAACTAAATCAACAGAATGATCCTCTAAATTCGTATTTTCCGCCGTAGCTTCTCGAAATTCTACTAAGGGATGGGGGGTGGCGGTTTCTCTCATTTGAGGGTTAGGTTCAAGTGCTAAAACCTTAACCCCTCGTTGTGCTAATAACCGTGAAGAAATCCCCGTTCCCGCACCGATATCAACTGCTATTAATTCCGAGGTATTTCCTAACCCCTCTAATACCATTGTAATCGCTTCATCAGGATAACTTGGTCGATATTTCGCATAATAAGATGCTCGGTCAGAAAACCGAGTTAAAGGGTTCATTTGATAAAGAAATTGTTCCATAATTAGGGAATTACGAATTACGAATTACGAATTACGAATTACAAATGGGGAATAGTCAACCATCAACTCATAATTTTAATCTCAACATCAATGGTTTGTTGCCATTCTCGAATATAAACTAATAATCCATACATAAACACAATCACTCCCATCATTTCCATAATTTCTTCTATAATAGCCATTCCTGCATAAATCGGGTTTTGTTGATTTTCTATAACGGTAATATAACTCCCTAGCATTTCCATGAATAACGCACCGCCAATATATAAAGATGCAGCTAAAGCAAAATGATAGCGAGTTTTTAAGGGAAGATATAACCAAAATTTCCAATATTGTTTTAGAAAAATAGCAACTATAATTGTCCCTGGAATCACCCACATTGAATGTAAAAAAGCAGGTAACTTTAACGCTTCCGCAATATCAGGAATAATTAAGATTTCATGAATGGTAGCTACTTCATCAAAAGCTAGTAACCAAAAAATAATCGATAACCATTTCCACTGTTGAAAATAACGATAGTTTACCGGAGTATTATCATCAGGATCGTTTAAGGTTTTTTGTTGTTCCAGTTCTGCTTGTTTTCCTGATGCGATCGCACCCAATAACCAAGCACAAAAAGCTAACATAAACGCACTATAAAACGTTGGTAAATTCATCTCTCGGTCTACATTAAACATGGCTGTCCAATCTTCTCGATAATTAAACACAAATTTCCCAATTTGAACAGCAATACTCGTTAGGGTAAAAAATGCCACTCCCATCGTTAAACGTTTGGCTAATTTTAGGGGAGAAAGCGTTAGATATAACTGCATTTTAACTGATCCTATGTTTGTTAAACTCAAATCATAACCCAACTATCGACAATAATATCGTTGATATCGATATCCATTAAAATCCGGTTGAGGACGGGGATCTTCCTGACACCGAAATTGGCTAAAATCCGTATTATCTTTTAAATTTACCCTCCAAAATTCAAAGGGACGTTGAACTTGTGTTAAAACGGTTGCTACGATAGGCGAAGGATTATCTGTTTTTTTGACTAACAGAAATTGAGGTAATTTTTCAGCCTGCTGACGTTTAAATTCTAATCCTAATCCCATCAAAGCGCGAGTTTCTGCATGGGTTCGCTGAGTCATAGCAATAATAACAGGTGTTTTCGCTTCATTAATAATATAACTGGCTAAACGATCTGATTGTTGGGATTTTTGAAACCCATAATTTCCCCCAACGGTTAATGCACCAACACATCCCATAATTAAGGTGACAATTACGATTTTTTGGCTATTAGCTTGTAAAATAGGCGGAAGTGAAACCCAAGAATGATTAAAGATTTCGGGTTGTTTCCAAATTCGACCCAATGCAGAACCTATAATTAAAATAAACACCGGAAAGTAAACAAATTGATATCTCGCCGCCAGAGAGACATCCTTTTGAAGTCCATAAATTAAAATTAAAAACAGAACCAGAATACTACTCAAAATACCGCCAAAAATTTTAGTTTCTAATTGAGTTTCAGAGGCGGTCAAATTGAACCGAATTCCCTGAATAATTCCAGGACTGACCCAAACTAAAACTGTTAACAAAATTAACGCTGAAATTACCGTAATCATCAAAGGTGTTCCTTCAACGGGTAATAGAAAGATCTGGGTAATTAACCAGGCGAGTAACCGAAATAAAGGTTCTATCCATCCTAAGCCTTTAAATTCAGTTTCAATCCAGTCTGTCAGTTGATCATTGGGAATACTTTTTAAAATTGGAATCCAAACTAACCCACTGATAAAGGTTCCTAAAATTACTCCATAAATTCTTAGCCAAGCTGTTCTTAAAATCCCTAATTTATTTTGCCAATTCTTTAACCACAATCCCCCTAAAACTAACCCTTCTGCACCCAAGAACACAATAAAAAAATAGTGGCTGGCTATTCCTAATCCATTAATCATAATCCAACCGATGACTTGAATAATAGATAAGGGTTTTTCCCCCTCTAAACTTCTGATCGCCTTGACAAAATAGCCTAAAGATGCAATAATCCAGAGTATCGTTAGAGTATAATGACGTGCTTCCTGCGATAAATAGATGCCATAAGGAGAAACTGCCATTAACGCAGCAGTAATTTGAGCAAAAATCAACGATTTAAAGGCAAAATAACTTAAACTAAAAATAGCCGGAATTGATAAAACCCCTAAAATAGAACTGAGCGATCGCGCTACCGTTAAAGAAACAAATTCTCCTTCTGTTGAAAACAATTTCATCCAGAAATGATTGATCAAAAAATATAGCGGAGGATGATTACTTTCACTGAACAAATGATAAACCACATCCGACGGTTGAGTCGTTGCTTCAAACCGCAAAGGAGATAATAAAGTATCCGCCGAAATCATTTGATCTAACGGAATCGTTTTCAGTCCGTGACCCAAACTAAACACTAAAGTAGAAATTTCAATACTCGATGCTGATTTATCTCCTAAACCGATAAATCTCAATAAAATTCCCAGTCCCACCCAAAATAACAATAAAACCGGATGAAACCATCGGTTATTCGTAATTTTCATCCCTTAAAACAATCCTCACAAAATCTAAACTAATCATTATACTTCATCCGTAGGGTGCGTAAGCTCCGCGCACGCACCAACCCCATATTATAATAGTAAAAACCATCATTATTTTAGAATTTATAAGCATCGCGCACACACCAAAACCTTATTATAGGAATAATAAAAACCATCATTATTTTAGAATTTATAAGCACCACTCAGACACCAAACCCCTATTATATTATAGGAATAAATAATCCCTTAAAACCGTCGTTCTAATTTCAAACATTGACCCGGCGTTAACTTCCTAATTTCATCCGTTAAATCTAACCAAGGTTGTAATTGTCCCCGTTGAAACGTGCGACTAGAAGGAATATCCATCGACGTTTGATCACAAGCAATTCCAGCAGAAACAACTCCTCGCCAAGAATCAGCATATAATTCATCAATAATATGCCATTGATTTCTTTCCCAGCGAAATCGTCGTGTAAATCGAAAAGGTGCATCCTGTTTTCCGCAAACAATTTCAGAAGGATTTAAACTCTGAATTTGCTTTGAGAAAAATCTCCCTAAAATCAATATTAAAATTCGCATTAACACTAATTTCAACGAAGATAATTGATTAGGTTTTACCCAACTTAATCCCCCTTCAATTAAAACATCATCCTGTTCAACATGAATGGTATAGGAGCTCATTAAATGCGCCACAGCATTTTTAATCTGACGACCCTGACGAACTTGTAGGGAAAAATGAGTATCTGATAATATCAGTTTATTTTCTCTAAATAACTTAAAAACGCCCCCTTTATTTAAAGCCACATATAATTCTACATGGGGACGACGTTTAATTAAAATTTCTGCTTCCTTTAAACCAATACTCGCCACATCTCGCGGTAAAGGCTGGGGTCTTCCAGGAACAAAATCGCGCCAAGCCAGCAGATAATTCCAAACCCAATTTCCTAATAAATAATCATCGCCATAACAAGCTGATAAACCATTCTTAAGACCCTGTAAAAATCGGTCATTAATTCGTAACGCATCCGGTAGCCATTCCCCGACTAATTCAAACCCATACGGAAAAAATTGATAAGTATTTAAACTTCCATATTCACCCCCATACGACCCATCAGGATGAATAAAATAAGACGCTAACTCTACCGCCTTCAGCAAAGATTCTTTAAAGCGTAAATCCCCTCTTAAATCATCCAATTGAGCTAAAAAAGAAATCGTTAAGCTATGATAACCGGGATCAAAAGTATCGTATTCTTTAAACCATCCTTCCTGACTTTGTAAGGAGAATAACCAATCTAAACGTGAAGCTTTAATGCGATGCCATTTAGACGTTTGTAACATTTGTCCCAACCGTTCTAAACAGAGAATAATTAACGCCTCCTGACTCGCACTCTGGCTCAATTTACAATAAGCTAACCCATTCGCCCGACGTTCAAAACTTTGTAACGCTTCATAATTCATTAACCCTAATAAATGATAACTTTCTAAACAAGCAAATAGGGAAAAAGCCGTTGCATTAGCAGAATGTTCTAAGGGGAAATTTTGATCACAAAAATTATCGGGATGAACCGTATCAGTTGTATAAATAATACCCGCTTCTACCCAGTTTTTAATCGCAGGTTGTTGATAATAGGGATTATCGGAAATCGGAAGATCATAAACTAACGCCAGAGGTAATACTAATTCTTGCATTTTACCATTAGCGAAATCTTTGATTTTATAATGCCAAAAATTTCGATCAAAGCAACCATAAGTTGGACTATGGGGATTTCGATCCAATAAGGTTAAAATTTTAGGAATTTGAGCCAAGGCTTCACGGGCAAATAAATCTTTACTCACGGTTAATAACGGCTATTCGGTGCACCAAACAAATCACCGCTATTGTACCAAAAAAGGTGCGATCGCTATTTGATTTCCTGGTTTACTGGGTCTTCCAGGGTTAGTCCTGGCAACTTCTTGATATTCTTGATGTCTTTGGGGTTAAATATTAAGCTTATATGGAAAATTAGTATTAATTGATTTTGGAACTGTACGGGAAATTTATCGAACGTTGGATGAGATTGAAAAATGGATTAGAAAACACAAATAATATATACTGAAAACCCCCGCTTGTACCCTGAGATTAGATCCCCCTAAATCCCCCTTAAAAAGGGGGACTTTTGAGTTCTATGTAGAATCTCATGGGAAAGAAAAAGTTAATCGACTAATCGCCACTAGAACAACTATCTCCAGAATCTCCAGAATCTCCCCAGGAACAACTATTATCAGAGTCAGAATAACTACTATCATAGGAGTCGCCAGAGCTATAATAGTCAGTGCTACTATCATAATAACTACTCCTCCTTCTAGGTCGTGGAATACATTTTGGCGCTAATTCTTGCACGATCTGACCAGCGGCTTGTTCTTGACCGAGAGGAACAAAAATAGATCGAGTAATCTCCCCAGTGGGTTCATCTGCAAATAAACGAGTGTTCAGAACAAAATCTTGATCTTGTTCAGATTCTTGTACTAGCAATTGATAAAATAATTCAAACTTTAAGACTCGTTTTGATAAATTGATGCCATATAAATGATAGGGAGTTCCTTCCCAGCACCAATATTCACCATCCGCATAAAACCCATTTTCACCAATATAAACATCACAAATATTTTTGCTTCGTTTGGCGGCTTGAAAAATCCCACCGATAAAACATACTAATCCGATTCCGAAGCCAATACAAAGTTCTACTCCAAGTAAGTTAATCACATCTTGAAGCCAATTTCCCGTCGGATGATAATGAAATTTTCTCCCGTTTATAACTTCAATGATTAGAATAAAAATTATTATAAAGGGAGACCATAATAATAATATCCCCAGTCCTTCTAAAAAAATATGAGATGCAATCCATTGTCTATCTCGTTCGGTGTATTTCCAGTGATACCAATAGTTGTCAGGGTTGCTAATAAAATCTCCCGCTAGTTGACGGTTAATCTGATCAGTAATCTGAGTTTTTTTGAGATTAAGAATAGCCGCCCAAGCGATATAAATTACAATCATTATAAATGAGACAACTAGAAAAGTAAAGAAGCCAATAAATAATAGTCCGTCCTTTGATACCAAAGAATAAATTAAACTCATTGAAATTATAAATAAGGCAGTTCCTAACCCTAATATAACCCAACGGTTGGGGGAACCGATTTGGGTTAATTCTCCTTTGTCAGTGTAAGCTTTCATGATGTTTTCCTTTTTTTAGGTAAGATTTACAGGTGTTTGAGAGTGTGTGAGCGATCGCATTTTTTAATACTTAAATTCACAAGTTGATTGATCAGGTAAAGGGCATATTTTCTGTTCTATTGGGTTTTCACTTAGGGAAAGACTTTCTAGCTGAGTCAAAGTGGATAAAGAACTAATATCTCTAATTTGATTGTCCATGAGGTTAAGCCCAGTCAATTTATTTAAACTAGATAAAGAGCTAACATCTCTGATTTGATTGGAATTGAGGTGAAGCATTGTTAATTGGGTCAAATTCGATAAAGGACTAATATCTCTGATTTGATTTACACCCAGATAAATATATGTTAATTGAATTAAATTTGATAAAGCATTAATATCTCTAATTTGATTGTAACCTAGGTCAAGCTCTGTTAATTGAGTCAACTTCGATAGAGCATTAATATCACTGATTTTATTACCACTCAGGAAAAGACTTGTCAATTGAGTCAAATTCGATAAAGCACTAATATCACTGATTTGATTTGTCGTCAGGCTAAGGTGAGTCAATTGAGTCAAATTTGATAAAGGACTAAGATCTCTGATTTGATTGTTATGCAAGGTAAGTTCTGTCAATTGATTTAAACTAGATAATGGGCTAAGATCACTGATTTTAGTAATTTTAGCGAAAGGAATACCTTCATCAAAGACAGATAGGCTAAGTGCTGTTTTTTCAGATAAAATTTGATTAGCTTGATTACAATCGGTTGTTTCTGCTACTTTTAACAACACTTCAATTGTACGTTTCGTGTCTTCAGGCAGTTGATTTTGATTCTCACACCACTCCGCAAAGGTTTTAAATTGTGGTGAGGGTTGAGCTAATAAGGAACCGTTAGAGATTCCTAAAGTTAATGCAAGTCCAATTGATAATGATGATGTTAATCTTTTCATGGTGGGTTATTCTCTGATTGAATTGACTGATTTTGCTAAAATTTACAGGTATTTAGGGAGTGCGATCACATTTTTTAATCTCAAAAAAAACAAAGTGCTGGATTAGGTAAAGGGCATATTTTTTGTTTTATTGGGTTGCCCCGCAAGTAAAGCTCTCTTAATTCAGTCAAACTTGATAAAGGGCTAATATCATTGATTTGACTGTAGTTGATGTGAAGCACTTTCAATTGAGTCAAACTCGATAAAGGTGTAATGTTACTAATTTGATTGGTGTCGAGGTTAAGATATGTCAATTGAGCCAAACTCGATAAAGGACTAACATCACTAATTTGATTGGTGTCGAGGTTAAGATATGTCAATTGAGCCAAACTCGATAAAGGACTAACATCACTAATTTGATTGTCGATGAGGTCAAGGTCTGTCAATTGAGTTAAACTTGATAAAGGACTAACATCACTAATTTGATTGGCACTGAGGTCAAGGTCTGTCAATTGAGTTAAACTTGATAAAGGACTAACATCACTAATTTGATTGGCACTGAGGTCAAGGTCTGTCAATTGAGTTAAACTTGATAAAGGACTAACATCACTAATTTGATTGCTACTGAGGGGAACCTCTGTCAATTGAGTTAAACGCGATAAGGGACTCAGATCACTAATTTCATTGTTGTAGAGGTAAAGGATAATCAATTGAGTTAAAAGCGATAAGGGACTCAGATCACTAATTTCATTGTTGTAGAGGTAAAGGTTAGTCAATTGAGTTAAACGCGATAAGGGACTAATATCTCTAATTTCATTGGTGCTGAGGTTAAGATAAGCCAATTGGGTTAAACGCGATAAGGGGCTAATATCTCTAATTCCATTGGCTTCAAGACTAAGATCAGTCAATTGAGTTAAACGCGATAAGGGACTAATATCTCTAATTTCATTGTTGCTCAGGTCAAGATCAGTTAATTGAGTTAAAGAGGATAAGGGTTTAATATCAGTGATTTGATTGTAGCTGAGGCGAAGGCTAGTCAATTGAGTTAAAGAGGGTAAGAGACTAATATCGCTAATTTGATTGCTTATGAGGTCAAGGCTTGTCAATTGAGATAATATTTGATTAGCTTGATTACAATCGGTTGTTTCTGCTACTTGTAACAACACTTCAATCGTATGTTGTGTTTCCTCCCCTAATTGGTTTTGATTCTCACACCACTCAGCAAAGGTTTTATATTGTGCTGAGGGTTGAGCTAATAAAGAACCGTTAGAGATTCCTAAAGTTAATGCAAGTCCAATTAATAATGATGAAGTTAATATTTTCATGATGGGTTATCCTCTGGCTGAATTGACCCTAACTATCAACGAATAAAACCCTTTTAACTTATTCCCTACTCTAGTTGATAACTCTGGTTCAGAAGTCGGATCATTAAAAGGGAATTATATTGATAGCTGAGGTAAAACGGTTGGACTAGATTAGGGTGATTAAAAACCCCAATTTATTACGTCAGTTCTTCAACGACTTTTTGCACTTTATCTTGATAATCTTTAGTTGTAATATAATCAGAAACCGATTCTTCTAAAGCTATCATGTTTTTTTTATCCGCACTAAATGTACTGACATCTTTTTCAAAAAAAGATTGAAATCGTACATAGTCAGTTTCATGTTCAAGAAGTTGTTCAGCAATGTAATCTGTGGCATCAGTAGAACCATCTGCAAATACATCCATTAAGGGAATACTTCTAATAATACTTGCCCAATTGAAAGCTCCCCATCCTTGGGATTGTCGAATGGTAATTCGATGTAATCCTGCACCAACTCCAAAAGATACAACTAAATTGGGAAGTTGTTTGAAAACTTTTCGACATTCAGCAATGGCACAAAGAACTGGATTATTAGCAACTAAACCGCCATCAATAAACGGAAGACCTTCATTGGGAACTTTTAAGTTTGACTTTTTCCCCGCTTTTTTAGCTTCTTTAGCTTGTTTTTGAACTCCATAAATAAAGTTATCATTATCAATCAGATGAGCCGGAAAAGCAACAGGAGCAGAACAAGAAGCTTTACAAATTTCCCAAATTGGTACACTTTTGTAGAGATCGTCGTTATTTTTAAATATCATGGCTCGACGATTGTAGACATCATAACTAGGGATAATCAGTAAAGGTTCAAGCTCTCCAAATAGCTGTTCTGAGAATCTTTCTCTGAGTACCTCCTCTAAACCTTTGCCATCATAAACAGGCTGAGTCAATATTTTTTTGAGATTTTCATTATCTACATCTAAAATGTTAAAAGGATTAAAGGTTGTCCAATCTAAATCTTGCTCTAAGAATCGTTGAATCAAACTGAATATCGTAGATTTAGGGTCAGGAAAAATTTTATCGCCGTCGCATTTAAAAAAACTTCTAATTTCTCGTGCAGATATTCCCTGAGCAACAGCTAACGCAATAATACTTCCTGAAGATGTGCCAGCAATAATATCGAAATACTCTCTCAATTCTTTATCAGGATTGATTGCTTTCAGCTTATCTTCAACTTCTTCTAACATTGCGGCAGTTAAAAGTCCACGAATACCGCCACCATCAAATGAAAGAATTCGGCGAGGTTGCTCAAACATTTTAGTTACTCCTTAACATCTATTGATTTGAGGCTATTTATGAATAATCGAAATTAGAACTGATTGAATAGTTTGGAAAAATTGTGATTAATTTTTGCCTACAATTGACTGAACTGATTGGGTTATCTCTCACAAAATATAGTTTCAAATATGAAACTTTCCTTTTCCTACACCACCAGTAAAAGCAAGGATGCTTCTTTTTTAGATTGGCTACACAATCATTATCTTAATACTAAGATTTTCATGTTAGTTCCAGTAAAAAATTTTTCATCACCCCCATAAGGTATATAGCATTGATCACTACCAGAATGATATCGTCCTATTGTCCAACCACCACCAATAGGAACAGCACAAATAAAGATTTTGTTTCCATCTGAAGTACGACCGCCGATAATTGCACCATCAGGCTCAAAACTTCCAGTTTTAGCTACCCAAATTGCTTGACCAGAAACTACATTGAGAACTCTATAGTTTGAATAACCGAATTCCCGACCGCCATAGGAAATGAGACACTTTTGAAGACCTGGTGATAGTTTACCAGGCAAAACAAAATTACCTTTAGAATCCGATAAGCTAACTTGACAGACAAAGAATGGTTCATTATTGATATTGACTGGATTATTAGACAAAGCACCATTTCTGCCATATACCCAGGATATTTCTCCCGCATTCACTAAAGGAGAAAAGGAAAAATTAAAAGCTAAACACCCCAGGGTACTAAGGAAAATTAATTTTGGCAATTTCATTTTTGCTCCTCCAAAAATCGTTTTCATAATCTTATTCATCCTTAACTCTCCTTAAGTTATTAGAGTTTCTGGCTTTCTGTTTTTAGACTAACTTGATCACTTGTTGATTGACGGTAAGAAAAGGTGATCACTTTTATGTAAAGAAACCTGAAGATAAACGAAGAACAGTTAAAAAGGTGATCAAAGGTGATAAAATACAAATCAAATGAGAGTGCGACGGTAATAAACTATGCCAGAGATGACACCTGATGAAGTTTTAGCGCTATTAACTCCTCTGTTTCCATCAAATGGGTTGAGCGATACTCAAGAACTGGTGTTGCGGGAGTCTTGGCAAAGAAAATCCTATCGACAAATTGCCACAGCCTTCGACTACGATACAGACTATATTAAAGTGGTGGGTTCTCGGTTGTGGCGATCGCTCTCTCAAATCTTAGGAAAACCTGTTACTAAAGCCAACTTACATTCTGTCATTAACTGCTACGCCCATCAATCAAAACAGGGTTCTAGTCAGTATGACATTGTATCAAAACCATTAGCGACTCATGATTGTTCTTCCTGTGAAAAGAAAAGAATAGCGGAAAGATTAGAATTAGAAAAAATGAGAGAGTCTCCCAACGCTTATCATTTAACCGCAGCCATTGATGTCTCCTGTTTTTATGGCAGAAGCACTGAACTTTCGACCCTGAAACACTGGATTTTAGAAGAACATTGTCGCTTAATTGCAATTGTAGGGATGGCAGGAATTGGCAAAACGGCGTTATCTGTTAAACTAACCCATGAAATTAAGCAACAGTTTGAATTTGTGTTTTTATATAATCTTAATACAGGCTTATCGTGCTCTGAATTACTAACAGAAATATTTGATAATTGTTTAATTAATGCTCCCCCACCAAAGTTTTCTGAAAGAATCGAAGTCAAAGTTTTACAGTTTATTGAATATTTACAACACCATAAATGTTTAATTATTCTTGATGGGTTTGATACAGTCTTTCAAGATAGAATGTTAACGGGGAACTACCGAAATGGATATGAAGACTATCGGAAACTTTTGCAACAACTGGGAGAAATTAACCATCAAAGTTGTATTCTGATCACCAGTCGAGAAACTCCTAAAAAAATTGCTGTTTTAGCCGGGAATACTTTACCTGTTCGAGTCTTAAAGTTAAAAGGTTTAGATTTTGAAGCGGGAGAGAAAACTTTAAAACTTAAAGAGATTAAAGGAACTTCATTAGACTATAAAAAATTAGTGACTTATTATTCAGGTAATCCGCTTTTATTAAAAATTGCTGCTGGATCAATTCAAGATATATTTAACTATAGTATAGCAGAATTTGTACAGGAAAATCAGATCATTTTTAATGGAATAAAAGCGATATTAGATCAGCAATTTAATCATTTGTCCGAATTAGAAAAAAAGATAATGTATTGGTTAACAATTGAAAGCAAACCTGTTTCTAGTACACAACTTGTAGAGGATTTATTTCCGCCTGTCTCTCAACCCGTATTATTAGAAAGTTTAGAATCTTTGCAACGGCGATCGCTAATTCAAAAAAAGAGTTTAGGATTTACTCAAAACTATTTAATTAGAGCTTATCTTACGGAAAGAATTATTGAACATTTTTATCAAGATTTAACCTGTGAAAATCAAAAGAATACTCCTCGTTGTTGTCCGTTATTTTTCATGTTGCAAAATTATCCAATTTTCAAGACAACTGCAAACGCTTCTGTTCAAAATTATCAAATTTCGGCTTTTGTTAAACCTTTAATTCAAAAACTTTTAGTCCGATATAAAAGTTCAGAAGATGTTGCTGAACAGTTGAATTTGATTTTAATTAAACTTCGAGAGATCAAAATCCCATACGGTTATGCTGCTGGAAATTTAATTAATTTATTGTGTTTTCTCAACACGGATTTAACTGGAGCAGATTTTTCAGGATTACCTCTATGGGAAGGGGATCTGAGATGTCTAAATTTAGAACAGATCAACCTCAAATATTGTGATCTGAGTCAATAATTCTTAATAGAAAGATTCAAGATTCATTAGTGATCTGAATTTCCAGCCATTCCTTTGATTTTACAGAGGAATGACTGAGTAATTCACTTAAGCGGCTTGTCGTTCTTCGTGATCAAAGCCATGTAAAATGGGTTCGGGGCCGAATTTAGAAGTAACTTTCAGCAAACGAGGAATTTCAAAACTATTATAAACGCGAAACTCGCTTTGAATTGTTGCTTCTGCTGCTCTAACGGCTTGGTTTAAAACTAACGAACCATCGGGGTCAGAAACAGAACGATGGAAGGTTCCGGGGGGAATTCTCAAAATGTGACGGTTCGCATCTAATCTAACAATATGATAGGGATCTTTCCAAGCAAAATTAACTAAATAAAAGGTGCGTCCCCCACTTACTGCTAACAAATTATCTTCTTGATGGGGATGAAGATAAAATTGCCAATATCCGGTTTCAGTATTATTGGGGCTAATGGCTGGCCCTTCATGAAAGACTAAATCACGGGCGTTTGAATTGGCAATTGTAATATCAAAAAAACGCACACTGGGAGTATCACGAAATTTATGAAAGGGGATTAATTCAAACATATTCACTCTATTTAAAATATTAGTTTTTCGCGAGTTGTCTTTAGCTTAGTCACACGGGTTCAAACAATCAAAACTTATTCAGAATAGTTTCTATGCGGAAACCGAATAGATAGTCTAGGGACAGAGAGGGGGAATTTTTACGGTAAAATGTAGTGAGTCCTTCAGGACTCTAAGAAAGCCCTGAAGGGCTTACTACGGTTTGTAGTGAGTCCTTTAGGACTCTAAGAAAGCCCTGAAGGGCTGACTACGGTTTGTAGTGAGTCCTTTAGGACTCTAAGAAAGCCCTGAAGGGCTTACTACGGTTTGTAGTGAGTCCTTTAGGACTCTAAGAAAGCCCTGAAGGGCTGACTACGGTTTGTAGTGAGTCCTTTAGGACTCTAAGAAAGCCATGAAGGGCTGACTACGGTTTGTAGTGAGTCCTTTAGGACTCTAAGAAAGCCATGAAGGGCTTACTACGGTTTGGAATTGGAGGCAGTCCAACGGTTTATACTCGTCCTTTAGCTCGATTAATTGAGCAATTGCAACATTTACCCGGTGTGGGGCCAAAAACAGCCCAACGGTTGGCGCTTCATATAATTAAGCGTCCTGATGAAGATGTGCAAGCTTTAGCCCAGGCGTTATTAGATGCGAAACAGCAAGTAGGTTTTTGTCAGGTTTGTTTCCATCTCTCGGCTGAACCCGTTTGTGAGATTTGTCGTCACCCCCAACGTGACCCCGATACAATTTGTGTGGTGTCCGACTCCCGTGATGTTATCGCCTTAGAAAAAACACGGGAATATAAGGGAAAATATCATGTTTTGGGGGGGGTGATTTCTCCGATGGATGGTATTGGCCCTGAACAATTAACCATTCAACCGTTAATTCGTCGGGTAAGTCAACAACAAATTAAAGAAGTGATTATTGCGATTAGTCCGAGTGTTGAAGGAGAAACCACAACATTATATTTAGGTCAACTGTTAAGACCCTTTACTAAAGTCACCCGCATTGCCTTTGGTTTACCGATGGGGGGTGAGTTAGAATATGCCGATGAAATTACCTTAGCACGCGCGTTAGAAGGGCGGCGAGAGTTAGATTAGACTGATAAAATGCAGGGAATTCTAATTAATTTTAGATCGATTCCCTGACATTTTATTGTTAATTATGCGATCGCTACATCCGGCGGAATCACCGTTGAAATTTCAATTCCAGTAATGGCTTGGGGATTAGCCGTTTGAATTAAAATATCTTGAATCTGATCAACAGTAAGATTAGGATCGGCTTCTAACATCAGGGCAATTACCCCGGAAACGTAGGGTGCAGCCATTGAAGTTCCTCCCTTCGTTGTATAGATGATTTTGGGTACGGTAGACCAAACATCAACTCCAGGTGCAACGACGAAATTAGACGATTTAACGCCTGCGGGGTTAGAGAAAGTGGCAAATTGCAGGTTATTGCTGTTGCTACTATTAACTGCACCGACCGAAATGGCAAGGTCGTCTTCAGAAAAGCGAGAGGGGTAAGCTGGTAACGTGACTAAACCTTCTGCAAAATTGGAACGTTCGTTACCTGCGGAAATGACTACAGTAACGCCTTGTTCTTTCGCCTTTTCCAATTCTGCTTTGATTTGGGGTTGTGGTACTAGCCCTTGCTGTGAATCAGGACTATGTTCTCCTGCACTAATATTAATCACTTTGGCTCCATTTTTAACCGCATATCGAATTCCCTCAGCAACGGTTTCGTCAAACTTTTTCATATTACTAATCACTCTCACAGGCATGATTTGAGCATTGAAAGCGACTCCATTAACATTCCATTGACCATTTGAATAAGCGCTATCACCATTAGCAGCGGCGGCTATCGTCCCAGCAACATGAGTCCCGTGATCAGTTTCTAATTCCTTAAAATTGGGGTTAGGGTTAGGATCATTGTCCACAAAATCATAGCCATTGACATCATCAATATAGCCATTATTATCATCATCAATTCCCGGTTGACCATTGGCTTCTTGTGAATTCACCCAAATATTATCTGCCAAATCAAAATGTTTCAAATCCACCCCGGTATCTAACACTGCCACAATTACACCCTCTCCGGTATAGCCTTGATTCCACACTTCAGGTACATTCATCACGTTAAGATCTGCAAAGTTACCATAGGTGGGAATATCCCCCGACAGCGTAGAGGTGGGATAGTCAGGATAAGGTGTCGTTTGACCTGTCGCCAGAGCAACAGCCTTGGCAGCATCAACCATTCCCCAACCATAATAGGAACTATAATTTGGAATTCCAGAAGGCTCTAAAAATTGGGGTCGGCTTGAATTGGGTGTTGCTAACAAATCTAGTGTATAACCCGTATTTCCTTCTACCTGTTGTACTCCCACAAAATAGTCCCCTGGATTCATACCCTTAAGGGTAATTTTTTCTGGAGTGGTTCCAAGTTGATCTGACCCAACAGCATTTTCAAATTCATCGAGATTACCATTCCCATTACTATCTCGAACAATCCAAATATCGGCATCCGCATTAGCACTAGAATTTAAAAAGTTAAGGTTTACCGTAATGTCACTTTGGGTTGGTAACTGAACCCGATAAATATCCAGGGTATCAAAAGGTTCAACAACATCATTAAATGTTGCCCCAGAATAGGGTGTTTCTACAGTTTTTACGGTTGTGGGGTCAGATTCTGTATTATCCGGTTGCAGGGGAGGCAAGGGTGATGTACTCAGGTTAAGATTGTAGTTCGCATCTCCCTGATATTGCCTCACCCACAAAAAGTAATTCCCCGATGCTAATAGCTGAACAATTTTTTCAGGATTGAGATCATTTTCTTGAGAGTATGCTTGTTCTGTCTCTGATATTAATCCATCAGCATTAACATCTTGATAAAGCACTAAATCAGCGTCTCCACTTAATCCTGTTAAATCAATTTTGACTTCACTTGGGGTATTCAGCGTAAACCGATAGAAGTCATAAATATCTGAGTCACCGACAAAGTTATTGAGGGATAACGGATTAGTCAATATTCCCAAATCTATTGCTCCATTAGATACATTATTGAAATGATCTAAATTGCTATTTTCGACATTAATCAAATGACCTTGAAGTTGTTCAGGTGTTACGGCATAAACCGTTGCCATAATCTGACCCGTGATCAAGTCTTGAACAAACGTTCCTCCCTCAAAGGGTTGTAATTGAAGACTCGCTTCTGTAAATCCTCCCCGTAAGCCAATTGTGTCTTCTACCGGGTTAAAATCTTGAATCAGATCCCCATACATTGAATTAGTTGCAGACCTTTCTAGCTGGATAACAAAGAGATCAGAATTCTCCTGACCATAGAACCAATCCTGACCTAAACTCCCGACCAGAATATCCTGACCTAAGCCACCAATTAGGGTATCATCCCCTAAACCGCCATCGATATAATCATTATCTTCATCACCGCGAATCCAATCATTGCCATCATTACCAAATAAACTATCGTCTCCTTGATTCCCACTGATAATATCGGTAACAGTTGAACCGAAAACCGTATCATTTCCGTCTAAAGCTAATAATCCTTGAGGTGAATTAATCAGCAAATTCGGTATAATTGTAAAGTTATCTGAACCGAATGTTAAAGCATAGTAGCCTTCTGGAGTTGCACCAATCATAAATTACTCCTTGGGTCAGGTTTTGAATTTTGTTTTTATTAATGAGTATTTTAACTCATTGCTTTTAATAAATGATTAAACCTCCTTCAGTTAATGTCAATAAAAATAGCTTATTGCCTCTTCAATATTATCAAGTTCAACAGTCAAAAATATTGAAAAAAAAGAATATAACCTCTTAAAACTTATCAAAAAATCAATATTCTCTGACTTCATTAAAAATGATAACAAATTTTACCATCAAATTTTTAAAATTTATTTACAATTTTATTAGAGCTAAAGTTAAAAAGACTTTTAGCTTTTCCAACCCTATTTTTAATCTAACATCTGGGTAAATTATCTAAAATTCCCCTAGATTTTTTTAACATCCTATTGTTTTTATACTTAGATAAATTATTTAAAACTTTTATCTAAGTAACAAGAATTGCTTTTGGTTTAACAATGGGAGCGAGTTAGAGTATGCCGATAAAATTACCTGAGCACAGGCATTAGACGATTAGTGAGAGTTATATTAAAACCATTTTTGACCTATTTTTTCAAGTTTTTCTGACTTTTAAGCCTTGTTTAAATGACTTTAATGGCTGTTTTCAGAGTTTAGGGTTTAGAGTTTAGAGTTTAAAGGCTAAAACCTGGAAATCAATGATTGTTCCCCAACGCTGCGCGAACAGGCTAAAAGCGAAAACCCGTTTTAACGGATTTATGCAAATCAGAATTTAGCCATCTTTAGATTTAGATCCCTCACTATATATATAGCCGGGAACACTTCGACCCTTCGACAGGCTCAGAGCATCGCAAGCTCAGTGCAAAGCAGAGAACAGGGAACACCGCAGGAAAAGAGGGACAAAAGTTTAGGTTTTAGCATCAGTCTATGTCCTAACACCCCAGGCGCGACTGCTATATGTCCACCCTCTCATTGCATAACTTTATTCAAAAATCCATTAATTACATAATACAAGTCTCAATTCGCCTCAAACCCCTATAAGTACATAACAAATGGGACAACTACCAGAAAGTATGTAAAAAAATGTAACAAGAGCTACCATTATGCAAATAGTCGAGTTATTGTATACCTATACACAGAAAAGTTAAAACGATGTGTGCAAAACGACTGACTATTGCCATCCCCAATGGGTTGTATGAGCGATTGCAGACTGTTAAACAAGAAATCAACATATCTGGCGTGTGCCAGGAGGCTTTAAACATGGCGATTACACTCAAAGAAACCCAAACCCAAGCATTAACCTTTAACCACCAACAACTGATTGACCGCCTGAAACTGGAAAAAAAATTGTTAGTGGCGCAAATTAAAGAACAAGGTCGGAAATTAGGAATTCAATCTGCTATGACCCTTTCCTATAAAGAATTCCAACGCATTGAACGCCTCAGTCAAGGTCATGTCAGAATCGAAGCGAATTCCTTTGCGGATATGTGGAAATTATTAGCCAGTCGTCAACCTGAGCAAAACATGGAATTTCAAGGCGAAGAATTACGCGAAATGACTTCTCTGAATGAGGAAAACCAATCAATTTTTGTTGAAGGTTGGATGGAAGGCGTATTAACAGTTTGGAATCAAATTAAAGACGAACTTAATGATGTGGAAGCCGAATAAAATTCAGTGATTTAACCGAATGAATTCATTTCAATGGGCTAATCAGGATTCGACTATTCCTATTGTTAAAAACTCTGATTTTTGTCAAACAACCCAGATGCTATCAACAATAACTATAGCATTTCCAGATTACTTGTAAATTATGAGATACAAGGGTAATCGATTTTTTAAATACGAAATACAGAGAATTTACAAGTCAGATCAGATTGCTATAGTTTCCCCTTTTTAACTGATTTACTAATCTGGCAAATGCCAGGAGGCTTTAATTATGGCTATTTCTCTACAAGAACAAATGACTGCAACCTTTGATTCTGAATCCTTAGTTCAACGCTTACGCGAAGACAAAAAAACCATAGAAGAACAAGTTCAAGAACAAGGTTTTAATTTTGGGGTTAAATCGGCTAGTAGTTTATCTTATCAAGAATTTCACCGCATTGCAAATCTGAATGTTGCCGGGATTAATATTGACTCAGACGCATTTGCCGAATTGTGGGCTTTTTTAGATCATCACCACTATCAAAATCAAAATCGTTTAGAATCGGGTGAATTGAGTTATTTATTACCCGATGATGAGCAAAATAAATTAACATTTGTTAAAAGTTGGATGGCAGGAGTTTTATCAGTTTGGCATGAAATTAAAAATAAAGTTGATAGTGAAGATGAAGAATAATTGACTGCTAAATTTTCTATTTGTAGTGAGTCCTTTAGGACTTTTGTAGTGAGTCCTTTAGGACTCTAAGAAAGCCCTGAAGGGCTTACTACGGTGTAGTGAGTCCTTTAGGACTCTAAGAAAGCCCTGAAGGGCTTACTACGGTGTAGTGAGTCCTTTAGGACTCTAAGAAAGCCCTGAAGGGCTTACTACGGTGTAGTGAGTCCTTTAGGACTCTAAGAAAGCCCTGAAGGGCTTACTACAGTTTTTTATTTGCGATCGCTACATCCGGTGAAATGATTGATTATAGTTGCCCATTTTCCACAATATATTCTGCTATTTTATGGACTGAGGTACTAATTTGGGGAACGTTAGCCGTGTTATTATCAATCGCAGTAATAATATATTTTTCTCCATTAATTTGAGCCGCAACGGTTGTGCCAATCACCCTAGAATTTTGACCCGTTTTTTCTCCTAACCATTGAGTTTTCGGTAATCCTTGTAAACCTGCATAACCAATGACCCGATCATATTGACGATTTAACGCATCAATTAAGACTTGAGAAGAGGGATGTTCATAATTATAAACCTCTACCATCATTTCCGTGAGTTCATTACTGGTTAATCGATTTCGTCCTTTCCCCGGTCGCCAAGGCATAATATGATCTCCCATTAATTTAAAATTAACTTTCGTGAATTTATAGCCTTCTGCTTCTAAAAATTTATTAATATAATCTGAACCTAAATAATCAATTAATTGGTTTGTTGCAATATTACTACTGTGATCAATCATAACTCCCATTAACTCTTTTAAAGAGTAAGATTGACGAGCTTGAATAGATGAAGCATCTTCTGTAAAGTTTCCTCTCTCTACCAGAACTTTTTGATCTAAACTAATTTTTTCCTCGGCTGTTTTATGTAAAAGCGCGATCGCAACGGGAACTTTAATTAAACTAGCGGGACTTGCTGGGGGTTCATTTCCCCGTAAATTAACGCAGTCTCGTTTTAAGGTACAAACTGTCAGCATGGCTTGACGAGTTAACCCGCTTTCTTGACGAATTTGTTCTAATATTTTTGCCCGTGCATCTAATAATTTATCTGTGATTTTAGATAAGCTGGATTCGTATTCTTTAATTTTGTTAGAAGTTTGACCTGCTAATAAAGAATGAGGGGGAATTTCTTGTAAATTATTAATGGCTTTTTCCCACAGATCTTGTACTTGTTTTCGTTGTTGAGGAGAAGGATCATTAGGATTAGCAACTTTTTGAGCTTGGGTTGCTAAACGAATCGCTTGTTTCCAACTATCTTCAGCCCGTTCTTCAACTAAGATTTGAACTTCAACGGTTTTTAGTTTTTGTAATAATATTTCATTGGGTTCAAATTCCAGGGGATCAGCAAATAAAGAGTTAAAAAAGTTGGGTTCGGGTCGATCTTTAGGAGGTGTTTCTAACTCTTGAATTAAGCGATCTCGTAATCCAATTAATTCTTTTAAGGAACGAGCCCCATACAATTCTGAAGCGGTTCCCAATGAAGGGAGTGCTTGAGTCAGTCCCAGACCCACAATCAGTGTCATACTACCTGTTACTGTTATAGCCCAACGCCAGACTTGACGCATTCTTAAACTCCTCACACACAAGCTTCATTGGTTTACAGACGGTTTAGATAACATCTCGACCTCAGCAAAGACATCTCTTTGCCCAGTTTCTTAAACAGATGAGATCCGAATTTAGATTACCATGATTATTATCAAAATTAAATCCTTAGAGCCATGAGTTAAATGAGTTGAGAACATTATTTCAGAAATCGACAAAAGCTTAAATCATGGTAAAGACTCAACTTCCCAATGGCCACCGAACCTACCCTTGGCTACAAATCTTAGAGTTGATGAAAGAAAGATCCATTAGGTTTCATGGAGAACGGATGCAGAATTTATAGTCAGGTTATTATAGAAATTAGAAATAAAGCGACTCAGCATCAAGCGATCGCTAATATTATTACAGCTTTAGAAAATTTTAGTCTCATTAAAAAGGAATGTTGAATCAAATCAAACCAGAATTAAGACGTTTACTGATAAAACAACGTCGTTCACTGTTAAAAGAAGACTGGAAACAAAAAAGTGATTATTTGTGCAAAAATTTAAAAGATTATTCACTTTTTCAACAATCTAAAACTATTTTATCTTATTTCAGTTTTCGTCAAGAACCCGATTTAAGTTTATTATGGAGTAACACGACTAAAATATGGGGATTTCCCCGTTGTGTTGAACAATCTTTAACGTGGCATTCTTGGCAACCTGGAGATGGTTATGAGATTAATCGTTATGGTATTCTTGAACCTCATATTAACTTACCGAAACTCAAACCCGGTGAAGTTGACTTAATTTTAGTTCCATCCGTTGCTTGTGATGCTCAAGGATATCGGTTAGGATACGGAGGCGGATTTTATGATCGAATGTTGAGTTTACCCGAATGGAATTCTATTCCGACAATTGGAATTATTTTTGATTTTGCTTATCTTCCTCAATTACCCATTGATGCTTGGGATAAACCATTAAATGCAGTTTGTACAGAATCTAGTTTTTTTGATTTAAGAGTTTAAAATGATTGATCAACTGCCTAAATTTAACCTGAATAATCAAAACCTAAAAACAGTTATTATTTATATTATTTTGGGAATAATTGCTGTCTTAATGTTATTTCCTTTGGTTTGGTTAGTGAGTACCGCGTTTAAATCTCCGAGTGAGAATATCTTTCAATTTCCCCCGCAATTAATCCCCAGTCAACCGACCTTTCAGAATTTTATTACCGTCTGGAAAACAAACCCTTTTGGTCGATATTTATTCAATAGTCTAATTGTAGCGACCTTAACAGTGAGTTTAAATTTATTATTTTGTTCCTTAGCCGCTTATCCCTTAGCCAGATTAAACTTTAAAGGTAGAGATGGAATTTTTACGGCTATTATTGCCACAATTATGATTCCCTTTCAAATTGTGATGATTCCGTTATATGTGTTAACGGTGCAGTTAGAATTAAGGAATAGTTATTTAGGAATTATTTTCCCTAGTATTGCTTCTGCCTTTGGAATTTTTCTCTTAAGACAAGCGTTTCAAAGCGTCCCCAAAGAACTAGAAGAAGCCGCTAGAATTGATGGGTGTTCAGAATTAGGGATTTGGTGGAATGTGATGATTCCGGCTGTCAAACCTGCTTTAATTACCTTAGCAATTTTTGTCTTTATTGGGTCTTGGAGTGACTTTCTCTGGCCGTTATTAATATTAGACCAACCCGATTATTATACCATGCCTTTAGGCGTAGCAACCCTAGCCGGAACATTTTCTTTAGACTGGCGATTAATTGCGGCGGGTTCGGTGATTTCTATTGCACCTGTTTTGCTATTCTTTTTAATATTACAACGCTATATTGTGCCTACAGATGCGGGGTCAGGGGTAAAAGGATAATAGTATATTATCGACAAGTTAACGCCGCTTTAGGATAAGCAATTCGTTTGTGATTCACTTGTTCCCAAACCCGGACAAAAACCTCGGCTATTTTACTCATTTCTTCCCGCGTTAAACCCGAATCGATTAATTGATTATCTTGCCATCGAGCTTTTAAAATTTTATTCACCATATTTAACGCTTCTTCATGGCTGGCATCTTTAAGCGATCGCAAAGCAGCCTCACAAGAATCTGCTAACATAACAATACCCGTTTCCCTCGATTGGGGAATCGGCCCATCATAGCGAAAATCCGCTTCATTCACGACTAACCGAGGATTTTCTTTAGCTTGTTGTTGCGCTTGATAATAAAAATAAGCAATCTGCATATTACCTTGATGTTCAGGAATAAACGCTTGAATTGCTTTGGGTAAACGATATTTTTTCGCCATGACTAACCCTTCGCTGACGTGTTTTTTAATAATTCTGGTACTTGCCCAAGGGTCATTAATCGTATCATGTTTATTCGGCCCTCCCATTTGATTTTCAATAAATCCTAACGGGTCGTGCATTTTTCCAATATCATGATAAAGAGTTCCTGTTCTAACTAATTCCACATTACAGCCTAATTCTTGTGCTGCTGCTTCTGCTAAATTAGCCACAAACATCGTATGTTGAAACGTTCCCGGTGCTTCTGTGGCTAATCGTTTTAATAACGGTCGATTCGGGTTTGCTAATTCGGCTAATCGAATTGGAGTAATTAAATCAAATAAATGTTCTAAATAGGGACTCAAACCCAAGGCGACAATACTCCACGCAATTCCTTCTAACACTTGTAACCCCACAATTTTAAGCAACACATACCAAATTGATCCCGCCGTTGCACTTGCCATTAAATTTAGAATTAAATACACGGCACCTTGAGCCGCGCCAACCCCTAATCCCAATAACGCTAACTCTTCCCGACAGCGAGATTGTCCCGCTAACAAACTACCCACCAGTCCCCCCGCCGCACTCGCCAGTAAATGGACGTGATCAATTTCCATCCCAATGGGTAATAAAATTGAAAGCAAACCCACTACGGTAGCACCCACAGCAGACCCATAAAAACTACCCACTAATAACCCCACTGCGGGTAAATTAATCAGGGGTAATTTTAATAAAATAATAATCGGCGTACTTAACGTTAACAGTAATAATAACAATCGATCTCGACGACGTAAACCTCGATGAAATTTCCATTCAACGACTAAAACCAGTCCCACTCCAGCACTCACTAATCCCACCAAACTCATTAATCCTTTCGAGTTAATTCCCCGTTCACTTAAACCAAAATAATCCAGGAGAACAAAATCCTGTTGAGTAATTTTTTCTCCTCTAAGAACAATGATCTCCCCTTTATTAATATTCACCGTCACCGTTTCAATTTTTTGGGCAACTAACTCCGCTCGATGACGAGTAGCTAGAGGATCTTTCACCAAATTTGCTTTTAAAACTTCAGTCAATAAATGGGTCGCAAACAATTGACTTTCTGAAGGAATCGTATTTTTGACTTGAATCTCAATCGCTTGTCTAAGAATTTCATCGGGTAAGCCGGGAGCGATGCCTTGAGACAACATTTCCTGAGTAATTTTATGAATTCCCGTTTGAGTTTGCAACCAAGTCGTATCAGGCCATTCAAAAAACGATTCCGTGTAGAAAATTTCTTGATCAATTAACCCGTCTTGAGAAAACGCATTTAACGCTTTTGCATAACGCCAACGAGCTTGTGTAATGTCAGAGACCAATTGCGAAAATTCAATGGGAGTCGTTCGACGACGATAAGCTTTTAATTGAATTAAGGTTTGTTGTCGAATAGCTTCTAAAGTTGCTTGTTGCCAATCTGCAAATTTTGTAGCCGTCTTTTTATTAGGACTTTTAGGCTGAATTGTCGCCGGAATTTGTACGCTCACTTGTTCAACTTGAGCCAATAAATCCTGCCATTCTCGTTCTGGACAGCGCCTTAAATAACGTTGAACTTCAGTCGATAAAATCCCTTTATCCACAAAAGGAAAGGGTTGGGAAATATTTCGGATATAGGTTCCCTGTTCCAATACCTTGTGAATCCTTTGATTAATTTCTTGATTAATAGATACATCAATTACTAATACCGGAATCGCGCCAATTTCTGCGGCTTTGCGCTTCTCATCGGTTGTTTTAATATCGGGAACACTGGCATCCCAAGGCGCCTGAATGGTTTCCGGTGCAACCCGACCCACATCGAGTTTGGGCTGGTTGTAAAACCGTACTCCCATAACACTGGTTAAGGAAACAACGGCCACCAAGAAAAACGTGGAACTACTCACCGAACCCGGATTTTTGTTAACGTTTCTCCGTTGGCGTCGGGGCCCGGAGGGAGTCGTATAACTGCGGAGGGAAGGGGGTATTTCTGAAGGCTTGACAGAAGACAAGGGAGGATGAGCGCGGCTACAAAGCCGTTCAATCTGTTGCGTCAGAGCATGGAGCGTATTCATCTGCATTGAAGCTAGATCAAGGGTTTAGCAGCCGTTTCATCTTCATTCTATAGTATTGCTTGAAATTTTTAAGGAACGCTTATTGTTAGGGGGTTTCAGCACCGATCTCTCCGGCTAAAAATAATTTATTCTTGTATTCTCATCCGGGTTGGGGTTGCTACGGCTGATTGTGTGAAAGTCTTACAAGCGGGATGAGAAGGAATGGGATGATACACCCCTGACCAAACCGCGAATAAGTGATGAGCTAACTGTAGCAACTCAGTTTCATAATTGTTGAATTCTACAGAATTATTTTCAATCTTTGGGTCAGTTTGGGAAAATAACGGTTTCTCTGAAAAGGCTAAACGCCATCGGGTAGGAATTCCCCTTAAGCCTTGATAGCCACCCGATAAGGCACCACTTAGGGTCGCAGTCAGTTCGGGGTGATATCCTGTTTGTAGCGATCGCAAAACCGTTAAAGAATAGTCTTCGGGAGTGGTCAGAAAACAATAAAAGCTTAGGGCTAAAGCAATCCAGTTTTCAGAATCAAAGTTAGCAGAACTGGCTTTTGTCGTCTGAGTCAATTGACGAACTGCCGTTTCTAAACTAGCTCTGTGTTCCAATAAGGTTTGAACTTGTTCTAATTTAGCCGTTAAAGCTGTTTCTGGCTGTAATTGGGGTAAAAGGTTAGGAATCAGCCGATGAAGGTCTGGGTTAGGTGTGAGCATCTCAGCGATCGCTGTGGCCATCAGCCCTATCCCATCCTGAATCTCGGCCACCCCTTCTAATCCCTTCCAGTCTAACTGTTGTAACGCCCTCAAATTGTCATGAAAGAACAACCCTAGGGGTAAGCCCAATAAAGCTACTTCACTAGCCGACTTAAACAAAGGTTTGATTTGGGTTTGTACCCGTCTGCCATAATCAACCGCATCAAAGCCTTGATATTGGATTAAGCTTTGGGTGAGTTGGGAAATTAATTTTCCTGTATTCCCAGATGAAGGAGGAGATAGTACCCTCGACAGAGGTTTTTGAGGATGTCCAACTCCTGTTTTGAGCAGAGATATCATCGGTTGCAGAGATGGATCATCCTCAAGTTCCATCCTGTCTTTACCCGGTAAAACGGAGCCATAGGTCAACCAACATTGACCTAATTCATAAGCGAGGACTGCTCCGAGAATCGCCCCCTGAAATTGGCTACATAAGGAATCTTGCTTCATGGAACCGATTCTCAGGCTTTTTGCCCCTTCAAATGATGAACTAAAGCCTGTAGTCCCAGACGGTAACTTTCTGCGCCAAATCCACTAATTTGGCCGATTGCCACTGATGAGATCAAAGAATGATGCCGGAACGCTTCTCGACGGTAAATATTGCTCAGATGTACCTCAACGGTGGGAATTCCCACCCCTGAAATTGCATCTCGAAGGGCAATGCTTGTGTGAGTATACGCTCCAGCATTAATTAATAAACCTTGGTGTTGCCCGAATGCGGAGTGTATTGCATCCACCAAAGCTCCTTCGTGGTTAGACTGAAGCATCGAAAGTTGAACCTCAAGCAACTGTGCTTCCTGCTCCAACATTCGATTAATTCCGTCTAACGTTGTTTTCCCGTAGATTTCGGGTTCGCGCTGACCCAACAAATTCAAATTAGGGCCATGCAGTACCAAAAGACTTAGCAACGGAGTAACCTGATAAAACCTTAAATATACTACCTTCGACGACGGGGTTCATCTACTGGTACAGGAATTGGCTCCGCTTCCGGTTGAGCGACTGGGCCTAATAAGGCATCAATTAGCTCACGCGCCCATTCTTTTAGTTTTTCCAGTATTTTCTCAATGTATTCCATTGAACAAATGGCTCCTCGTTGTAAACTGGCTACGCAACTTGACTGCAGGTTAATTAACCGAAGTTTAAGCCAAGTTAGGCATATAGCTCAAAACTTAGCCTTGCTATGGGTTAGCAAGTTTTATACAGAACAGATATCTCTGAGATATTTTTTATTTTATTATGTTACCTCCCGCTCCAAATTCTACAAAAATTTTGGGAATTTTTAAGCGTTTGCTAACATGACATTCCTAGAGCAATCTAAGGAATTTAGAGAATTTTACAGCTTAACTCATCTCCTAGAGCAATTGCATTTAGGATGAATTGAAACAAGGTTTAATGATGATAACCGATGTTATACAGGCTGGCTCAACTAGAATTTGAGATAGGCTGCACTAATTACATCTTAGCAATTTTTACAAGTTGTGATTAGGTTGTGAATTAAAGTTTACCGCTTTTATTATAACAAATCTTTACAAATTTACGCAAGGGGTTTTCAGAGTTGACGGTTGACCCTCATGCTTCTGCTCCCCCTGCTCTCTAACTCAGATGGCGACGCAGAAGGTCAAGGGCACTACGGGCACTCCCCTGGCGTATCCAGTCTCGACCCCGAGTTTGACCGAAACGACATTCGAGACTTTCGACCTGACCGTTAGGCTTGGCTAAACCGATATACACCAGTCCGACGGGTTTTGTCCCTGTCCCTCCTCCTGGCCCTGCAATCCCTGTAATACTTAAACCCCAAGTTGTGTTTAATAGGGTTTTCACCCCCAAAGCCATTTGTTGAGCAACGATGGCACTAACGGCCCCCTGTTGAGTTAAATCATCCAAGTTAACCCCTAATACAGAGGTTTTCACCCGATTATCATAAGCAATCACACCCCCAAGAAAATAGTCAGAACTTCCGGGAACTTGGGTGAGCATTTGTCCTAACCCTCCTCCTGTGCAAGATTCTGCAACACTCAATGTGGCATGATGGGTTTGTAATAATGCCCCAACCACGGAAGCTAAGGTATCCTCATCTGCTCCATAACAATCGAGTCCCGCAATTTCTCGCAGTTGGGTTTCAACGGGGGTAATTAATTGTTGTGCTATTTCTTGAGACTCTGCCCGGGCAGAAATTCTTAATTTCACCTCTCCATGATTCGCATAGGGGGCAACAGTAGGATTTTTCATCTCTAAAAAAGGCGCAACTTTTTCGGCTAAAGTTGATTCTGCTATGCCCCAAAATTTTAACGTTCGACTTTGAATAATTCCTTGACACCAACCGTTATTTTTAAGATAGGGAATTGCCACATCTCGCCACATTTGATAAAGTTCAGCCGGAACACCTGGAAAGGTTAAAATTGTTAGGTGAGATCCCCTAGGTTTCCAGATAATACCCGGTGCAGTTCCCGTTAAATTAGTTAAAATTTCTGCACCTTCAGGAATTAATGCTTGTTTACGATTGCTAGCCGACATTACCCGTCCCCGTTGACTAAATTTTTGAGTAATATCTTCAATAATTTCCGGTTTTTCTATTAATGGAGAACCAAAAAAGTCTGCTATTGTTTCTACGGTTAAATCATCAGGAGTCGGCCCTAAACCTCCGGTAAAAATTAATAATTGAGAGCGTTTAGAGGCAATCTCAATCACTTTTTTCAGACGTTCTGAATTATCTCCCACAACGGTTTGATAATAATGAGGAATCCCTAATTGAGCTAATTGTTGTCCTAAAAATTGAGCATTACTATTGAGAATATCACCCAAAAGCAATTCTGTACCAACACAAATAATTTCAGCAACCATGAGATCAAGGGGAGATAGAGGATCAATTAATAATTTAATTCTAACAGCTTTATAGGATTAATTTTACTCCTCATCCTATCAATTAACTCTAAATAATATAATAAATAAAGGTTAGGGAATATCAAAAAAAGTGAAATAAGAAGGAAGAAACCCCTGAAGGGATTACTACAATCTGGCTCGTTTTAAAGCTTGCCAACTGGTATAACCTAATAATCCGGTTGCACCCAAGGCATAAGCTAAACCACTGGGTATTCCTGAAAAAGCCAGGGCTAAACTTCCCACCCAAAGCGTAAGAGAATAGATAAATAATACCGTTCGACGTTGGGATAAACCTGCATCTAATAGTCGATGATGGAGATGGCGTTTATCCGCAATAAAAGGGGATTTACCATGACGAATTCGATCTAAAATAACGGCAGACATATCTAAAATTGGAACCGCTAAAATTAAATAGGGAAGAACAACAGAGGTAACAGCCGTTATTTTTACTAAACCAATAACCCCCACTCCAGCGAGGGTAAATCCCATAAAATAGGCTCCCCCATCCCCCATAAAAATTTGAGCCGGATTAAAATTATATCGCAGAAATCCTAATGCACTTCCAGCTAACGCTGCCGCAATTAATGCCGCAGCCGGTTGATTCATAAATAAACTGACAATTAACATGACAACGGCAGCAATTCCACAAACACCCGCCGCCAATCCATCTAAACCATCAATCCAATTAATCGCATTGGTCATTCCCACTAACCAAATAATTGTAATGGGTAGACTCAACCATCCAATATGAAGTAAACCTAAATAAGGGATTGTTAAAAAGTCGATACGGACACCCACCCACCAAGCCAGACTCGCAACTCCTGTTTGCAAAATTAGGCGAGTTAGGGGAGATAAACTAAACAAATCATCGGCTAAACCAATCAGAAAAAAGGCAATGCCGCCGAGAGTCACGCCCCAAATTTCATATTCAGCTTCTGAACTTAAGGGTTTACCTGTGGCATCAATAAAGCCACCGGATATCCAAACCAATAATAGAGCAATTAAGGCGCCTGCAAAGATGGAAACACCACCTAAGCGAACCATCGGTTGTTGATGAACTTTGCGATCATTAGGTAAATCAACCTGTCCTGAACGGATGGCGATTTTCTTAACAATCGGGGTACTCCAGATGACAACTAGAGCAGAAATAATAAAAGCCAGAAGGTGGTACAGATGGTGGGGCATCTGAGGTTATAGGTGCAAAATGTTCTTCAAGTGTCAGCCAGAGTTTACTACATTTGGGATCGTTTCTTGCAAGAAATATTGAAATAGGCCCGCAGGAAACCAGAAAAACTTACGATTAGATCTGATGTTATAGAGAGACGTGCCATGTAGAGACGTGCCATGGCACGTCTCTACCATTGTTCACACTACCCAACCTTTAGGCTAAAGCCGGAACTTTAACACTGAGATGGGGATAAAGCGGAAAGCGATCGCATAAATTAGCAACCCGTTGACGACAAGCTTCTTTAATAGCCTCATCATCGGGGTTCAGCAGTCGGTCTGCAATAATATTACCAATCTCAATAAATTCCGTTTCTCCCATTCCCCGTGTGGTCATAGCCGGAGAACCTAATCTTAACCCACTGGTGACAAAGGGAGATTCAGGATCAAAGGGAACGGTATTTTTATTAGCCGTAATATTAACATCACTCACAAGCTGATCCGCTCGTTTTCCAGTCATGCTAACGGAACGTAAATCCACTAACATCAGATGGTTATCCGTGCCATTGGAAACAATTTTTAAGCCTCGGTTTTGTAACTGAGTCGCTAAGGCTTTGGCATTAGCAATCACTTGACCGGAATAGGTGGTAAATTCGGGTTTGAGTGCTTCGCCAAAGGCAACGGCTTTCCCGGCAATGACGTGTTCGAGGGGGCCACCTTGGGAACCGGGGAAAACAGCTTTATCCAATTTTTTGCCCAGTTCTGCATCCCGTGTTAAGATTAAACCGCCTCTTGGCCCTCTTAAGGTTTTGTGGGTGGTTGTTGTCACCACATCACAGTAGGGAATGGGGTTAGGATGATGACCCGTTGCCACTAACCCGGCAATATGAGCAATATCGGCCATTAAATAAGCACCGACTTCATCGGCAATAGCGCGGAATTTCTCAAAATTGATAATCCGAGGATAGGCAGAATACCCACAAATTATCATTTGGGGTTTATGCTGTTTGGCTAATTCTAAAATTTGGTCATAATCCAGTTGTTCGGTTTCGGGACTAACGCCATAATGACAAACTTTAAACCATTTACCCGAAACGTTGACCGGGGAACCATGGGTTAAATGTCCGCCATGAGATAAGTCCATCCCCATGATAGTGTCACCGGGTTTGAGCAGGGCTAAAAACACGGCAAAGTTAGCTTGAGCACCGGAATGGGGCTGAACATTGGCACTGGCCGCCCCAAACAGTTGTTTAGCCCGTTCAATGGCTAACTGTTCCACACCATCAACAAATTCACAACCGCCGTAATAGCGTTTTTTGGGAAGTCCCTCTGCATATTTGTTAGTTAGAACAGACCCTTGGGCAGCCATGACGGCGGCGGAGGTAAAGTTTTCACTCGCAATTAATTCTAGGTGATCCCGTTGGCGACAGAGTTCATGCTGAATCAGATCAGCAATGACCGGATCAGTTTCAGATAAGATTTCTAAGTTAGTCTGACTCACAATAAAATTCCTCTTAATGAAACAAAAACAGAATGCTATTGCACCTAATCAGGGGATTCAATAGCGTATTTTCCCCAGAATCTTTAATAATAACTTTCTTTGCTGAACCCTTCTAGTCCTTGACTCCCCAACCACAAGGCTCTAAAATTTCTGCCCGTTTTGTTAAATTGTAAGTCATTTAGCTGAATAGGCTGGAACTCTTGACTTACAATAGATACAGAGAAATGGCATCTGTCGGAGGAACCATTATGCTAGTCATCTTGATGGATAACCAGGTACTTGCTTCTCAACAGGTTTGTCAAGGGTGTTTGCTGGCTGATCAAAGCGGTCAACCCCGTTGGAGAGGCGGTCAGCTTTGTTGTGGTCATTTGGTGCGCCCCTCCATCGACAATCAACCCAGTCAGTATGAGTGTCAAATGGGTTTCCGCATGGCCAATATTCAATGATAAAACTGTTGACTGTTAACTGACAACTGACACCGAATATCTGGGACTACGCTATCCTGAGTTTAAGACACACTCAGGAGAACTGGTTATGACTTGGCGCGGGACGACGACAGTACGCGATCGCATTTTTGCGGCTTTACCCTATCTACTGCCTTTAATGGATGGGTTGCCCTTTGGACGCTTTTTATTTCAACAGTTTCCGATTTTACAACTGATTACCTTGCCTGTTATTCCCTTGATGACCCTTTATCAAATCATTCCTTTTGCAGGATTTATTGTGTTCATCGCGTTATATATGCTAGTAGTTCGGAATGAAAATATTCCTCATTTTATTCGATTCAATACAATGCAGGCAATTTTGATTGACATTGTTCTGATTTTATGTACGTTAATCTTCCAAGTATTAGGCAGTGTTCTGTTACAAGGATTTGTTGGTGAAACCCTTTACAACATGATTTTCCTGGGACTTTTAGCTGCATTTTTCTATTCTGTAATTCAGTGCTTTTTAGGAAAATATGCAGAAATTCCTACCCTGTCTGATGCGGTTTATATGCAAGTCCGATAAAGCTTCGTAGGGGCAGGGTCTTCCTGCCCAAATCTCAGGATTTCACAAAGTCATTCATTTTTTTAACAACAACACCTGATATAATTAAAGATCCTTGCTTCTAATCCAGAAGCCTTGTTGTCCAGAAGGAGCATAATAGCATGAAACCTTTTGTTTACGAAACGATGTATATCCTGCGTCCCGATCTCAACGATGAACAAGTTGAGCAGTTTATTGCCAAATATGAAACTATTCTGCGGGATCAAGGTGGACAGAATATTGAAATTCAAAATCGGGGTAAACGTCGTCTGGCTTATGATATTGCTAAACATCGGGAAGGGATTTACGTCCAGATGAATTATGAAGGCCCTGGAAGTCAAATCGCTGTCCTCGAAAGAGCCATGCGACTCAGTGATGAAGTGATTCGTTATCTGACCATTAAGGAAGAAGTTGCTCCAGTGATCGCCGAAACTCCAGAACCTGAACTTCAAGAAGCCTAAGTACAGAAGAGCAAAAGATCCCTTAAAAAAGGGGGGTTAGGGGGGATCAAAGTCCCCCTTTTTAAGGGGGATTTAGGGGGATCTCGGCTGTAATCATGGGTTTTTGGCTGAAGTTGACACTGATGCCCACACCCTACCCCCGCTTCCCCACTATTGCGGATTTGGGGAAGGAAGAGTATTTTAAGAACAAATATACAGAATAAATTTATAGGAGCCGTCAGTTACCGTGAGCCAAGCCAAAAGTCAAACGCCACAGGAATTCAACGCTGAAGTTGCTCGTTTAAACGAAGAGCTACAAATGCGAGATCAGTTGATTCAACAGTTATCTCAAGAACTGTTCCGTTTGGTTAAAGGGGATGCTAATTTATTACCAGCCCCGGACGTGTCTGAACGCCATCAAGTCCAAATGGTTGCTTTACGAGAACAACTGCAAGAGATGGAACAGCAGGTTAAGTTTTATCAAGAACAAATTGCTGAACGGGATACGGAAGTTTATCAACTGAGACAGTCGGTTCAGGAGTTAACAGATCGCTCTCGGATGTTGGAACAAGTCGTTCAAGAGTTACCCGGAGTTTACCGCCAGAAGTTCTCAGAGCGTCTGAATGAAGTGATGGAAAAAGTGGAATTACTTCAACGTGAAAATAAACAACTTAATGCTGAGTTACAAAGTGTTAGCTATCGTTTAGCTCAAAAAAGTCGTCGTCCGAGTGGGTTGGATCTACCCAGTTTTCAAAATCGAGGTGGGGGTTCTGTTGAGGTTCCCACTTTTGGCAATGCTTGATTATTAATGGGATTTCAAACAAAATATCAAATCTTACAATTAAGAGGTTATTCTAACTGAAGAATAACCTTTTAACTTGATGGTCGGTGATTGATCAGTTTTTAGGTGATTTTCTGCCTCTATTGATTCTGATAGTAAAGGTTTTAATTTTCAGAAACCGAGTTTTTCTTTTATCTTTGGGTTTCTCACCAAACTTTCTACCAAAACCCGGTTTCTCTTTGGAGTTTAGAAGTGCTTTTGATAATAGTCTTCAACAGCACCCACAGCACTCAATAAAGGAGAATCTAAAGATTCAATCCAGTCTGCTACTTCTCTCGCCAGTCCTAAAGTTGCAGTTCCATGAGACGGTTGAAGTTGACCTGAGATTACGGTTTGTTTGAGGTTTTTCAAGACCGCAATTAAATTATCTAAACGATCTGATTGTTCCTCTTGATCGGTTTGTTCCGCAGAATCAATCGCTTGATCAATTAACTGAGTAAATTCGGTAATTTTGGCATCCATGTTAATATCCGGTGAGGGAATTGACTTAAAAAGAATTAAGGACAAGAAAAAGGTTCAACACCAATATTTTGACCAGCCGACCATTTAATATTGGGATCTTTAGAATCTTTAATAAAGATTTGATGACCCATCCCAGGATAACATTCCGTTGGCGGTTGTGGGGCTACAATGCCTTTATAAATTGTTGTTCCGGCGGGTAATGTTACCGTTTCGATTATCGTTGCTTGATTTCCCCAAGCTTGGTTTAAGGCTAAATTTCTGATCACATCAACATTCTTAGTATATTGATCCGTCGTTAAATAGCGCCCATATTTCATATTATCGGTGCTATAATAACGGTAAAAATCTTGAGATTCTGATAATTGAATCTCTTTACATTCAGAGTTTAGAAATGTATTGGCAATATCGACGGGTAGAGGGCAACTACTGGTAACATCTTGAGCGAAAGCTGGTGAGGCATTAAAGACCAAAAACTCAGATGCAACGGCAAAAAAGACGCTAATCAGCAAAGTCAATCCTAGACCCGTAAAAACAGATTTAATTTTCATCGCTTGTGTTCTCAAATCGATTTCTGAAGCAATTTTATCAAACAGGGGATGGCATTGCTAATTTGATTAAAATTTTTAAAACAAATTCATATAAGTTTACTTGAGATGAAGGGGGACTCAGAAACCGGGTTTTTTCTCCCCTCTTTCGGTTGCTAACAAAGCTATCTACAAAAACCCGGTTTCTCCTGCTAGGTAGGGACTCAGAAACCGGGTTTTTCTTTTATCTTTCGGTTGCTAACAAAGCTATCTATAAAAACCCGGTTTCTCCTGCTAGGTAGGGACTCAGAAACCGGGTTTTTCTTTTATCTTTGGGTTTCTTAACAAGCTATCTACAAAAACCCGGTTTCTAATTTGATATATTCCCTAATTACGGGTGATATTGTAAATAAGGTTAATTGTTCTTGTGTTATCTTTTCAATTAATGAACGTCTTCCTAGAGATTGAATAGCAGTCAATAACTCAGATGAGGATAAAGATAAATTCTGTGAAAGTTCTGTCACCGTTACGGGTTGATTCATTTGGCTTAATTGCAATATTATTTGTTTTTCTAATAAAGATATTCGTTGAAAATTTCGGTTTAATTGATTGATGATTTCATCTCCCAAAAACAGACTGTTATATTTTAAATAATCTCCGATTTTACCATTAAATAAGTCTTGAATCATTCGAGCTATAGTTTTTAACTCGTCAGGATGACCGCGATAGGTATTAATTAATTCTAGCCAGTATTCTTCATCGGATAAATTGTGTTCTTTAAAAATTTCTATCGCATTTTCTCCTATTCCATTTAATGATAATAGTTTTACGGGGTTACTTAAACCTGTTAAATTGATGAGTTCTAAGGGTGCTTCCCAACTATTTAAAATTAAACAGCTATGATGGTAAAGTTGACCCATATTTTTTAAGAATTCACCATAGTTTTCAAAGTGATTTTTATAATTTCCGGCTAATTTACCTTCTGCTAATATCTCTTGAACATTATCTAAGATAATTAAACAACGGTATTTACGCAAATATTCAAACAATATTGATAATAATTCAGCAAGTTCTAAATCTAATATAGAATTAATATCTGTTAATAAAGAATTACTATTAGTTGGAGAAGATAAGGAGAAAACTAACTGTCTAACTAAGGTTAATAACGGGGGAGAGTGATATAGATTCTTCCAAATAATATAGTCAAAATTATTGTTAATTTTTTCGATGAGATGGCGGGATAATGTTGTTTTACCTATACCGCTTATTCCTAATATTCCTACTACTTTAATGTTTTCTTGTAATATCCAATGTTCTAAAGTTGATATTTCATTAACTCGACCCCATATTTTACCAATATCCGGTGCTTCTCTAAGGTCTTGAATGGGTAATGTATTTAGATGAATTTCGGGTTGATTTTGTCCGGGTGTTTGTCCCTGTTTTCCATTCCTGCTATTTTCTAAAGGTGTAATGCGATCGCTACATAAACTTAAATTATTTGTAATTCCGATAACATTACCAAAACCAACACTGGAAGAAACAGAAAATTGTAATCTTTCTAAAGCTGAACGAAAATTCGATTTATTAACATCTTCTCCTGAAAAATTTGATAAGATTTTCCATAAATCTGAGGCGGTATCTCGAACATAGCCTTCACTACAATGGATATTATCCGCAATTTCAGTATATTTTTTACCTTCCCAAACTCCTTCAAGTACGGTTTTTTGCAGATCATCTAAATGTTTTCCTGTATGATTAAAAACTAGATGATCAGCGATTTTTAAAACCTCTTGAATATCCATATTCTTGATAGGTGTAAAAATTTTTCCGACATTTTCCGACATTTTCCGACAATATCTGACATTAAATTCCCGACATTTTCCGACATTTCCCGACTGACAAAAATTCGATGATCAAAAATAATATCAATATTAATAGTTACAATTACTTTTTTTGAGTTTGAGTTAGTGGCGATCGCTATATTTTGGCGAATCGACAAAAGTTAAAGGAAGCTTGCAAATATCAGAGGGAAATTCATGAATAGAAAAGCCGTGATATTGGTACTCGGTGCTGCTTTAGCTATGAGTGGAGCTATGATTAAAAGCACTCCCAACGCTAATGCTAATCTACCAGAAACCCGTAATCCCAATATTAATCAGAGTAGTATTCCTCCAAAGTTGAACAATGTTGGCATTATAGCACAGTCTGGGGATAGTCCTTGGAATCAAAGAATTTCCTCTCAAACCTACAGGAACCCTGATACGGGTCAACAATTATGTTTTTATTTTAACTCATCCCGTTGGGCACCCTGTCCAGGTCAAGGGGATAATATAATTATACCTCCTAATGCCCAATGTCGTGGTGGGATCTCATTAAGGGATCTCACGAATCATTGTCCAGCAGCACAATGTTCTCACGATAATACTCTTGACCGTGTATTGAGTCTTAGTTCTGGTGGTAGTGGTGGGAGTTCTGTACCCCCCTGTACTGGTTTACCCTAGTTAGCCAATATTTGTGAATGAGAATCTGATAAATTTTCGATTCATCATACACAGGGTTAGAGATAGTTTATAGAGCAAGTTTCAATCTTATTGAACAATCTTAATGCTCAGGATTATTAATTCTAAAAAATGGGTACACCCCTGTAGGGGCGAGGCGCGCCTCGCCCCTACGATGAATTTGGTTTTAATAAATTTGTCGCTAGTGTTGTCAGAAACCGGTTTTTTCTCCAATCTTTCGGTTGCTAATAAAACTATCTACAAAAACCCGGTTTCTTGTGCTAGATGGGGACTCAGAAACCGGATTTTTCTCCAATCTTTCGGTTGCTAATAAAACTATCTACAAAAACCCGGTTTCTTGTGCTAGATGGGGACTCAGAAACCGGGTTTTTCTTCAATCTTTCGGTTGCTAATAAAACTATCTATAAAAACCCGGTTTCTAATTGGGGTCTGGGTAGCTATAAAATAGATTTAAGATTGCCAACGGACTCGCTCGGCGTGACCCCAAAAGGCTTCTAATTTATAGAAATCTCGTTCTTCGGGTAATAAAATATGGATAATTACATCTCCATAATCCATTAAAACCCAGTTACCATCATTTTGACCTTCAATTCTGAGGGGAAGTCGTTGTAATTCTAATTCGACTTGATCTGAAATCGCTTGAGAAATTGCCCGGAGTTGAGCTTGAGAAAAACCCGTTACAATCACGAAATAATCGGCTATATAAGATACTTCTGATACGCGCAGCACCAGAATATTATCCGCTTTCCGATCATCGGCTGCTCGTGCGGCGACTAGGGCGGTTTCCCGGCTGGTATCTTCATCCCCAGAAAGAGCAGAGATGATCACTTGATCAGAGGCGTATTTGGTTTTGGCGTTATCAAACATTAAGCTCTTGTATTCCTCGTATAATGATCGGTTACAGTTGGTTAATCCTGAATGGCTAAGATTGTAGCCAGGGGTGACAATGCCATAGAGATCTACTGATTATTTTAATCCTTCTTTTCGATTTTGGATGGTTCGGATTTTGCGAAGGCCATAAAGGAAATACCTGAGTTTCCCGTAACCGATGATTCGAGTTTACATTCTATTGTCATCTAACAGATTTAGTCAAGGGTTCTGGGATGGGTGTAGACTGGGTTACCACTTCTGTAAATAACTGTTCATATTTGTTCAATGCTTGTTCAATGCTAAAACAGTCTTCTGCATATTTTCGACCTTGTTCACCTAGAGTTTTGACCTGCTCTGGATTTTTGTAAAGATCGACAATTGCATTGGCTAAACTTTCTGCATCTTCAGGCGGAACAACAATTCCCCCTCCACTATTAAGAATTGCTTCTTTTGCGGTTCCCGTATCAGGAACAGAACCAACAATAGCACAGCCACTCGCTAATAAAACTGGAATTTTTGAAGGTAAATTAAAAGCCGTAACTTCTCGTTTTTGCACCACTAATCCTACATTGGCAGCCGATAACATTTCAGGTAATTTTTCACGGGGTTCCAGGGGAATTAATAAAATATTCTGGGTTTGATAGTTCTGGCGTAAATTCTCTAACTCTTGTAAGGCTTTCTGTTCTCCGGCAATCACAAAAGCAATATCAGGAATATATTCTAATAAAGTTGCTGCTTTAATCACCGTTTCTAAACCTTGGGTTAAAGCAATATTCCCGGAATACAGAACAACAAATTTATCTTGAAGTTGATACTTTTGGCGAAAAGAATTATCAATTTTGGGTAAGGGTCGAATAAACTTTGTATCGACCCAATTGGGAATATAAACAATTTTTTCTTCAGGAATCCCGTGTTCAACTAACTTATCAATAAAACCCGTGGCAATCACAGAAATTCGATCCACCTTTTCATAGGTCAATTGTTCAACGGCTTGGGCTGTTTTAACGACAACTCCATCAGGATTGACTAATTTAACCCGTAGGGCGGCTTCTGAAACAATATCCTGAATATTCAGAATCACCGGACAACGACGAACCCCAGCATATAAACCCACCGGAACACTGACTAATAAAGGCGGAACCGTTGCAAAAATAACATCAGGTCGCCACCCCTTAAACGCCTGAACAATACTGGTGAGCATGAAACTACTATCCAGGAGAAGACGATCTAATAACCCCGGTTTAGGGCCGCGTACCCAAATATAGCTACGCTGAATCACCACTCCATGACGTTCTTCCGTCAGATAAAATTTATTCTGATATCCTTCATAAATCCGGCGTTCAGGATAGTTAGGCATTCCGGTAATCACCCGAACTTGATGACCTCGTTGAACCAAGCCTTCAGCTAACTCTGTCATCAGAGGAGCAATACCGATGGGTTCAGGATAGTAATTATACGAGTAAATTAATATACGCATACGCTTTGAATAGACCTAAAAACGGTTTTAGCATGATTTGTAGCTAAAGCAAGGACTCCTGAGTCATGTTAAGAAAACATTTTTATGCTTAGTCTAATGGTACTCACATCTGCAACCAAAATACTAGAGGAGACTTAAAAACCCTTGGCTCTAAGGCTTTTCTTCCTTTTTTTAGCTTTTCGGCTTTAGTACCAATACCATCTCCACCTCAACCGTGGAAACATCAGGAAACGTGGCACTGATACCCAAGCCTCGAATTGAATTGAGCATCATCATGCGGTTAGGTTGCAGGGAAATAGCCGGGGACGCTAACAAATATCCCATCGCCCAACCCGTAATTTTTTCCATATCTAAATAAACATAGCTATGGTGGGGACTGGGTAAAAATTTACTAATCGATTGAAATTGTTGGCTTTGATTTAGGGGATGTTGGGGTTTCTGGGTGATTGCTTCCACCACTGGCCCCCCAAAAGCAACAAACATTAAATTTGAACTTAACCATCCATGTCCAAATAAGGTTCCTTGTTTGGGGTCATTCCATTCGGTGACTTCAATTCCAGCTAGAACATTTTGTTCAATATTAATCGGCGGATTACTATTAGCAATAATAGCATCCAATTTATTTAACATTCGTTCTGCGGCGGGGCGATCGCTGGTTTCAATTAATAACACGCCTCCCAGTCCCAAAGCCGCTAACACGCCTTTTTCCGAAGCGATCGCACCCAAGGCAAATTCTCCATCCATCCAGCCAAAGACATCTGTATCAGCATCTAAATCAATTGCTTGTAGTCCCAAACGAATTTGACGGGTCAGGTTCTCAAGAGGGGGATTGTTTTTTCCTAAGCTTAAAAATTGTAACCAGAGTTGATGTAGATCATGGCTATTGACAAAGGCGAGAGTTTCTGCGGGAAAGCGATTCAGCATTTCGCCAAATTCCGGTTGATTTTGAGAGATTTGGGCATCAGGACGGAATTGAGCCATCGCTTTTAACCGGAGTCCTTCCGGTTCTACCCCCACCCCCAAAACTACGGATTGAATTGATTTTAAGCTGGATGAGGAACTCAGGGATAAACGGGAAGCATCGGGCCAAGTTGCCATGATCTCTTTTGTAAACCGATCAGAGTCCGCAATCAAAATCGTGATTAAGGGATGGGAGAGGTTCACGCTTTTAAAGAACAGGTCAGCGTTGCCTGATAAACTCAGCAGAGACGGTGCACCCCTAAAGGTATCAATTGCTCGTTTCACAGGTTCAGGATGGGCTGCAATCACTAATTGATCGTTAACAACCGCAACGTGGTATTGTTTTCCACTTTTTTCGGTGTAATGGGATAGGTTAATTCCTTGATAGGACGTTTGTTGAGATTGGAGATCCGGTGAAGCTTTTAATTTTTGGGCAAAATGCCAAGCTTTCCATTGATTTTTAATCCCCACTACCATTAACAGTTGCGGATCAGAGGCCGGTTTTAAGGGTTCCGGGGGAAGTAAAGCCACCATTACCCCTCCGATCCAAGGTTGAATATCTCGATTGAAATTAATCTTTGTGCCTGCTAAACTCTGCCGTTGAAAGCGTTGAATGCCTTGAACAATTAAGGCTTGGGTTTCGGGTGTGCCAAAATTTTGTAATTCTGATAAGGCGTTCGGCGTGGGAGACACGAAGGTTGCCATTATGGCTTCATCTGGTACGAGTTTGCCACTTTCTAGGGGACTATAAGCTTTGTACCGTTGGGTCGTTAAATAGATGAAGGTGGCGATACTCCCAACACAGGCGATCGCTGCAACAACGAGGAAAAGCTTTGATTTTTTCTGGATCAGCATGATGATTTTCAAGCGGGGGTTTTCAGGAATGTTTCTGATCAGAAAGATTGAGGTTATTTCCCCCCATGTTAGCTTGCTACCCGCACCTGGGAAGTGGCGAAGATTTGATAATCTAAAGACACAGGTGCGACCATTCAGCCATTAAGAGTTATTTTAATGAAAGTAGCAGTTACAGGAGCAACAGGATTTGTCGGAAGTCGTTTAGTAGAACGACTGCAAGAGGACGGTCATGCGGTGTTAGTCCTGACCCGCAACCCCGAACGGGCGAAACGAGTATTTCCTAGTTCTGTCTCTTCCGGGTTAGAAATTGTGGGTTATACTCCAACGAAATCGGGGACTTGGCAACAGGCGATTTCGGGCTGTGATGGGGTCGTCAATTTAGCCGGGGCACCCATTGCTGATGAACGCTGGACGCCTCAACGCAAACAGGAAATTTTAGAAAGTCGTTCTACGGCGACTCAAAAGTTAGTTGAAGCGATCCAAAACGCTAATTCTAAACCCAGTGTTCTGGTGAGTGCTTCAGCCGTTGGATATTACGGAAGCAGTGAAACAGCCCTGTTTGATGAAAATAGCCCCAGTGGACGGGATTTTTTAGCCAATGTCTGTTTAGCTTGGGAAGCCGCCGCCCAACAGGTGCAAGAAGTGGGGACTCGGTTAGTGATTTTAAGATTAGGAATTGTTTTAGGAATGGGAGGAGCATTAGGAAAAATGTTGACTCCTTTTAAATTGTTTGCAGGGGGGCCGTTGGGTTCAGGACATCAATGGTTTTCTTGGATTCATCGGGAAGATTTAGTCAATTTAATTCTATTTAGTTTAACGAATTCTTCCGTTGAAGGAGTTCTAAATGCCACCGCACCTAACCCGGTAAAAATGGATCAGTTATGTCATGCTTTGGGTGAGGTTCTTCATCGTCCGTCTTGGCTTCCGGTTCCTGATTTTGCTTTAGAAATGTTATTAGGAGATGCGGCGCAGGTGATTCTCCAAGGTCAACAAGTCGTCCCGAAAAGGGCATTATCCTACAATTTTAATTATCAATATCCTACGGTTAAACCTGCCCTAGAAGAAATTTTATCTTCTTCATAAATGGGATGATTTTGTTAGAAACAAAACTTTTGTAAGGGCGAGGAGACCTCGCCCCTACGTTTCAATGATCGCTGATCATCAATCATTCCCCATTCGTAATTCGTAATTCGTAATTCGTAATTTGTAATTCCCAACAACCCCTTATATAATGAACAATCATTTTAATCAAGCCCGTTCTAGTTTAAAACAAACCTTAACCCGTTATCACCATTTACGACGTCAACGGCGCAGTTCTCATCCTGAATTACAAGCGACATTACAAAAACAGTTAGAAGTTTTATCAACTAATTTAGAAAAGCTTGAACAAGGAGTGATTAGAATTGCGGTATTTGGGTTAGTGAGTCGCGGCAAATCGGCGGTTTTAAATGCGTTATTAGGGGAAAAAGTTCTGCAAACTGGCCCCTTAAATGGGGTGACTCAATGGCCTCGTTCTGTGCGTTGGAGCGTATCTTTACCGCAAATTGAAGAACCCAACCGGATTGATAATATTGAAGCACAAAATCAAATTCAAGTTGAATTAATTGATACCCCTGGATTAGATGAAGTGGCGGGACAAGTGCGGGGAGAAATGGCAAAGGATGTGACTCGCCAAGCGGATTTAATTTTATTTGTGGTATCGGGGGATTTAACCCGAACGGAATATGATGCACTTTCAGAATTACAAAATGCCCATAAACCTTTAATTATTGTTTTTAATAAAATTGATTTATATACAGAATCAGAACAAGATAAAATTTATCGAAATTTACAACAGTTAATCCAGAGTAAAACCCTAGAAAGAGATAATTTTTCTCCGTCTGATTCCGGTGACAGTCCGCAAAAATCAGCCCCATTTGAAATTGTCAAGGTATCGGCTGAACCCGCCCCCATCCGATTAAGAATTGAATGGCCGGATGGTAAAATTACCCATGAATGGGAGACTCCAGCCCCTCAAATTGATGAATTAAAACAAATTATTGTAAAATTATTAAATCGAGAAGGGCGATCGCTTTTAGCGTTAAATGCCTTAGTTCAAGCCAGAGAAGCAGAACGCATTATAGCCCGTCATAGTATTCAATTACAAGCCTCGGAAGCGGAAGAATTAATTTGGAAATTTACCCGTTATAAAGCCTTAGCTGTGGCGTTAAATCCTATTGCCATTTTAGATGTATTGGGTGCAACAATTAGTGATTTAATTTTAATTCGTTCTTTAGCTCGTTTATATGGCTTACCCATGACCAGTTATGAAGCGGGAAAATTATGGAAAAAAATTCTATTGAGTTCAGGAGGATTACTATTAGCAGAACTGGGAAGCGGTTGGATATTAGGATTTGGTAAAAGTGCCGCAGGATTAGCAACGGATCTCGCAAATTATGCCGGAATTGCCATTACTCAAGCGTCAATTTCTGCCTATTTAACTTATACCGTCGGTCAAGCAGCGCAAGTTTATTTAGAACAGGGTTGTACTTGGGGTGAGAATGGAATTGATACCGCCATTCAAGGGATTTTAAATCAAGTGAATCGAGATAGTTTTATTACCCGATTAAAACAAGACATTGAAGGCAGTTCTCAATCCCCTTATTTAGAAGCAGATTGAGAAGTTTTTGGATCTTTTGTGGGAAAGGTTACAAAGTTACCAAATCCTCCTAAAGTTTGATATTTATAGCCCATAATTTCGGTTGTATAAACGCTAAATAAAATAGCATTTTGTTGGGTCGTGGATTTATTAATTGTATCTTTAATGAAGTCTCGTTGAGTCGTAACTAAGGTATTACAAGTATTGACTAATGTATTAGATAGTCCTTTTAAAAATTCAGGGACTTGAGACTCTTGACAAATGGATTTTTTAATTTCTGTGGATAATTGATCGGAGGCATAATTGAGATATTCTTCCCGCTTAGGGTTTGTAAATATCATGGTTCCTGCTAAAATGCTGAGTAGGATTACCCCTTTTCCGATATAACCCGACGAAGATGGTTTAGCTTGAATGTGATCCAGTTTCATCATGTTAGTTACTGATTGAGTTAGAACCTATACTAGAATATCTTTATTGTATCTTTCAAGGGTTCCTGTGTCGATTCAGGATTTCCGAATTTAGAAAGTGCGATCGCTATCAAAATAGATTATAATAGAATAGCCCAAATCACTCGACAGATTAAATAACATAATCAATTGAGGTAATTTTAAATGAGATTAACAGCAACAGAGCAAGGATTATTAATACCTAAAGAAATGTTAGGAAAAAACCAAGAGTTTGACATCATTCAAGAACAGGAAAAAATTATTATTACGAGTATCAAAAAAGAATCTTCGATTTGGGATTTAGGTTCAAACCCTGTGGAATGTGATCTAAAAGATGGCGCAGTTAACCATGATCATTATCTGTATACTCCATGAAAAATATCTATTTTTTTAGATACCAGCTATATTTTAGCTCTGGAAATCAGAAATGAAGACGCTCATAAAAAAGTATTACAAAATTGGGTGGCTTTAGCAAGCTCCAAACCTTTTTTAGTAACCACAACATACATTTTTGATGAAGTCGTAACTTTTTTTAATAGTCGCAACTTTCATTATAAAGCAGTTGAAGTTGGTAATCGTCTCTTGGAAAGTCCCGATATAGAGTTGATAGAGATTGATCGGACTTTATTTAATCAGGGATGGCAATATTTTAAAAAGCATAAAGACAAATCTTATTCCCTCACTGATTGCTTATCGTTTATTGTGATGGAAGAACGAGAGATTGTTACAGCTTTAACCTTAGATGATCATTTTCTTCAAGCTGGATTTCAAATTTTACCATCATAACCTAACTGCAAATAACTTTTTATTTTCATACCATAAGAGTTAGATGAATGATTAACTAAAATTTGAAAGAACAGATTGTCTGAAGATTGGTAAAACTTTAAAGCAGTTTTCCTGTTCCTGATCTTCTGCTTCTATTAAACAACGTCTTTCTAAAGATTGAATTGCTTTGAATACATCGCTGGCTGGTAATTGAGACGTTTTAATTAAGTCTGCGATCGCTAGAGGTTGCTTTTCTTGACTCAGAGTAAAGATAACTGTTGTCTCAATCTCTGATAACCGTTCAAAATGCTGCTTCAAGATTTGGGTCAATTCTTCCGCTAAGTATAGATTATCATATTTAAGAAATTCTGCAACCCTTCCCCTAAAAATATCTTGAATCAGGGTAGCTACGATTTTTAACCATAAGGGATTTCCTTGATAAGTGTTAATCAAAGTTTCCCATTGTTCCTGATCATTTAATCGTTTTTCGCGTAAAATTTCCGTTGCTGCTGAACCCAAACCGGGTAATTTTAAGCAACGAATAGGTGCATTATCATCAGTCAAGGTAACAATATCTTGGGGAAGTTCCCAACTATTGACAATTAAACAGCTATTGTGGGAAGTTTCAGCAATTAATTTAAACAACAGCCTATAATTTTTAAAGTCAGGGTGATATTGTCCGGCTAGAGTTCGTACATTGAGTAAAGTTTGCAAATCATCAAAAATAATCAGACAGCGTTTTGTTCTTAGATATTCGATTAATAAAGCTAACTGTTCTTCTAAACTAGCAGGTAATTCTGTTAAGGATTGATTAGATAAAAATAGTAATAAATTTTTGAGAGTAATTTCTAAAGTCGGGGAAGTATAAAAACTTCGCCATATAATTGCTTCAAATTCTGGTTGTAAGGTTTGAATTAAATAACGAGTTAGGGTAGTTTTACCAATACCACTTAATCCAATAATAGAAACTAGGCGACAATTTTCTTGAATAACCCAATTTTGTAGGGTTTTTAGTTCGTGAATGCGATCGCATATTTTTTTAATATCTGGTGCTGTGCCTAAGTCAATTTGTTGTTGTTTTGGGGAAGATGGCGATCGCTCTTTCGGGATGATGGATGATGAATTATTATTGCATATATTTACATGGCTAAGATTTACAGACTCATTATAATTCAAAAAATAAGCTAATTGTGATCGTTCTAAACTCGATCTAATATTCGATTTCCTAATATTTTCACCTAAAATTCCTGAAAACATTTTCCATAATTCTGAGGCTGAATTCCTCACATAAGCTTCGGTACGATAACATTCTTCTGCGATCTCAGAATATTTTTGGCCATCCCAGACTCCGCGCAAGACAGCTTTTTGCAGATCATCCAGATGTTTTTCTGTCTCCAAAAAAACCACATTGTCTGCTAACTTTAAGAATTCTTCTATATCCATGACTCCACAAAATATCAGTATTTTCACTAGGATATCAGACTTTTTGTGATTTCACCTGACATTTTTCAAAATATTATGACAATTTATGACGAAATCAATTTTAATTTTCTGCTTAAAAGTGATATTTCATTACTTTACAGAAACAAGTTTTTAATTCATACTATTTTTCAAGTTAGTTACTTACTTGTATTACTAAATTTATCTCACTTTTATCTAAATTCAGGGAAAATATATGATGTCTAATCCACTTTCGCCAGATCCTAACCAGAATTTGCTCCCATCTACCAGTTTTTCTACTTTGAATTGGGAACCCCAGGAAACTAATCCTACAGTTATTTTACAATCTGACTTATTAATCGGTCATATTAATCAAAACCCAAATATTCCAGCAGTCACACCAAACCCCTCTGATAGTTTATTGCTGGCTCAAATTGAAGGATCAATTGCAACTATTGATCCTAATATAACGTTACCGAATGATAATTCCTTCGATGGGTTGACGGGTGAAGCAATGGATATTGTCAAGGAACAATTAACCCAGTTTGCCAAGGTTCCTAATTTTGTCGAAAAGATGAATTTAGCATTTGGAGAAAGTTGGGATAATCAAGCTGCAAATGTTTTAACCGAAGATTGGTTAAACGGTGATTTTAGTTTAATTCCGCCTGTTAAATTTGTCTCGTCTGCCGAAATTGGTGGGGCGAATGGGGCTTTTGCAGCCGCGACGGATACGATTTATTTATCGAGAGAATTATTGACCGGGAATGGAGCAAATCCGGCGGCGGTGGCCAATGTGTTGCTGGAAGAAATCGGGCATTCTGTTGATGCGCGGTTGAATGTTACGGATACACCCGGAGATGAGGGGGCGATTTTTGCAGCCGTTGTGCAGGGGAAGGAGTTGAGTTTGGAAACACTGACCAAATTAAAATCAGAAAATGATCAAGTAGCTGTAACTATAGATGGTCAAAGTTTAATTATTGAACAGGATAATACTCCTTCTCTTGCATTAAATATTGGAACCCTTAGTGGAACTAGATCATTTAGTGGTTGGGTTGGTAGTACAGACACAAATGATTACTATCGTTTCTATGTAGGAAGTACTAGTAATTTTAATCTAACTCTCAATGGACTAAGTGCAGATGCAGATGTACAATTACTCGATGCCAATAACGGACTTATACAATCTTCGACGCATGGAAGTACTACTGCGGAATCAATTGGTAGAACTCTAAGCCCTGGTACTTACTATGCACGGGTTTATCCCTATGGTGCCGCTAATACAAATTACAATTTATCTCTATCTGTTCCTATTATAAAACCAACAGTTAGTCTGAGTGTAACAGATAGCAGTGCGGCTGAAACAACATCAGGACAAACTGCTAATCCTGGTCGATTTACTGTCACCCGTACAGGTATTACTACTAATCCTTTAACAGTTTACTACACAACAGGAGGAACAGCGATAAAAGGAACAGATTATCAGAATCTTATAGGTTCTGTGACGATTCCTGCCGGGTCAACTACGGCAACAATTCCCATTAATGTGATTGATGATGGCCTGGTAGAGGGTTCAGAAACTGCTATTGTAAATTTATCCACTAATACTAACTACAACTTAGGTACGACGAGTGGGACGGTGACAATTGCTGATAATGATGTTGTTACTAAGCCTACAGTTAGTCTAACTACAACAGATAGCAGTGCGGCTGAAACAACATCAGGACAAACTGCTAATCCTGGTCGATTTACTGTCACCCGTACAGGTATTACTACTAATCCTTTAACAGTTTACTATACTACTGGCGGGACGGCGACAAAAGGAACAGATTATCAAAATCTTCTAGGTTCTGTGACGATTCCTGCCGGGTCAACTACGGCAACAATTCCCATTAATGTGATTGATGATGGTCTGGTAGAGGGTTCAGAAACTGCTATTATAAATTTATCTGCTAATACGAACTACAACTCCGGAACTGGTGGCAACAACATAGACTTCGGAGATACGAGTGGTACAGTAACTATTGCTGATAATGATGTTAATATTCCTAGCACGAGTTGGAAGGCTGAATATTTTAATAATGTTAGTCTGAGTGGTACTCCTGTCTTCACAGAAAATTTAGGTAGTGGTAGTCAAGGTTTTAGTAAAAACTGGAGTGGTAGTTCCCCTGCTAGTAGTGTTCCAGTAGATAATTTCTCTGGACGTATGACAACCCAACGCTATTTTGCACCTGGCTTATACCAGATTAAAGTACAAGCTGATGATGGTGTGAGAGTTAAGATAGGAAATGAATCTGTAATTGACAGGTGGTTACCTCAGTCATTTGTGACCAATTCTGGCTATTTCCGATCAAACGGTGGTACTGTTCCAATTACAGTTGATTACTATGAACAAGGTGGAGATGCTGCCATTAATTTTAGTATTACTCCAGCTACCAAGTTTTGGGATTCAGTTGACACTTCAACACAATGGCAATCAACAGTCTATTCATGGAATAGTAGCCAAGGTACTCCGCTAACAAACTTCTGGGAAGGAGACTTCAACAGTCCAAATGCGATCGGTGTGATCAATTTGGGTTCTAATACCCGCAGTGACGGCAAAAAAGGCATCAACGTAAACTGGGGTCAAGGTGCTCCCAATGGAGATGGCAATCGTTTACCCCATGACTTTTTTGCAATGCGATCCTACACCCAGGCTGATTTTGATGGTAGTCCCTATAAGTTCCGGGTGCAGGGTGATGATGGATTCCAGCTACTTGCGGTAAATCAAGGTACAGGGCAGTGGTATAACATCACTCCCGCCAATCAGTGGACGCAATCTTACTCACCTACAGAAATAACTTATCAATTGCCAGCTGGTCGATACTATATGCACTTCCACCAGTATGAGGGGGGGGGCGACGCTAGGTTTGATCTTTCTTGGGATAAGGTTGCAGTTTCATCACCTTTGGTAAGTAGCACACAACAAGCAAACGCATTTTTTAAAGTTCAATACTGGAACAACCCATATAACTTATATGGACCTAATTCTAGTACAAACTGTGGCCCAGCTAGTTTAGCGATGATTCGACAAATGTTTGGTATGGAGCAGGCGAATATCAGTGATGAAACAAGCATTGACCATGCACGTTATCTGATGTTTGGTTATTCTAATGGAACAAGTCAAGGAGTTACCGTTCTCAATCAAGACACAGTGTGGACATCTTTTGATAATGTAAAAAACGGCATTAGAAACTCTGGTGGTACACCGGAAGAGTTAACTGGATGGGATAATTTAGATCGATCTTTAAATGCTGGAAAGCCAGTCATTAATTACGGGACTTTAACAGATGCTTGGCGTGGACAGTTTCCATCAAGAGTAGGCAGTGGTTCAGGGGGTCATTGGAATGCTATTCTCGGTAAAAGTTCCGATGGAAAATACATCGTTGCTGATCCGATGCACGAGGGGGGTACAGTTGCAATGACAAGATCTCAATTAAGTGTTTTTAATGCTAACCCTTCTTTCATTGCTTTTGCTCGGTAGCAGAAAAAAATCAACTATTTGCGATGGCTTAATAGCGACGAGCAACTAGCTAAGTGCAAGTGTCCTTATTTTTCCGAAAGTGCGATCGCTCTTTATTTACAAGATGCGATCGCCCTTTTGATTTTTGATCGGGCGATCATTTTCAGAACATCAAAAATATTTTGCTATAATCAATTTAACTTTGATAAAACGACGAAATATTAATATGAACATCACTTTTAAACAAAATTTGATTAATACATTTGATAATTTAACTTCAGAAGAACGAGATCAACTGATTGAGTTACTCCAGAAACGCCGGCTAGAGTTACAAGAACAAGAAATACTAAAATCTGTCAAGCTGACACAAGAAGCTAAGAAAAATGGTACAGCTTTTTGTGGCACGGCGGAAGAAGCAATTGCCAATCTTTTGGCAGACTAATTTATGAAAATAGTCTATGAAAATAGTTTTAAAAAGTCATTTAAAAGATTAGTAAAGAAGAATCCCCAACTGCAAGAAAAAGTCATTTCAGTAATAACTTTATTATCTGAAGACCCTTTTATCCCATCCCTAAAAACCCATAAATTAAAGGGAAATCTGGATGGTTTGTGGTCTTGCTCTGTTGCCTATGATTGTAGAATTATTTTTGATATGGAAACAATAGACGAGTCAACAGGAGAGGGGATTTTAAACTTATATTATATTGGTAGTCATGATGAGGCTTATAGTTGATATAATTTTGATTTTTGAAAGTGCGATCGCCTGTAAAAACTTAACTCCTTACCAATAGCATGAGTCCAGAAACCGGGTTTCTTCCCCAGAGTTAATGATATTAAAGCTAGATTAATACAGAAACCCGGTTTCTTGAATTTTGGGGTTTCTTACTCATAAACCCGGTTTGTTGAGAATATTATTTAGATTTCATCCGATTAATTTGATTTTGTAATTCTTCAATTTGACGGCGTAAATCATCGACTTCATCTTGAGGTTTTTCGGCTTTTACATTAAAGGAACCTTCAGCCGTTGCTCGTTGATATTGACCGGAACGAATTTTCTGATATTCGGCAGAATTAGCCCAGTGTTGTAAATATTGAATGCGTTCAACGGGGAAGGGATGACTTAACATCATGCCTTGACCTCCATTATATAATAAAAATTTATACACTTGATTCAAACCATCTTGATCTAAATCTCGATATTGTTCTGATTGACGAATAAATTCATCTAAACTACATTCATGGGCATATTTTGTACTCACTCCCGCTAATTCCATCATGGATTTCATCACACATTTGAGATCATCTGTGACTAATAATGCCGCCCGGTCTGCGGATAATTCGGCTTTTCTTCGCCATTCATAAAAGGCATAAATTAAACCACTACTGACTAAATTTCCTAACCCAAAGGTTAATTCTCCTAACATCGAAGCTACTCCCATCGCCCAAATTGCCATTTGATTTAAAATCGGATGACCGCATTTAATATGCCCTAATTCATGGGCTAAAACCGCTCGTAATTCGGCTTCATCTACTAAGTCTAAAAGACCTGTATTCAGAATAATATAAGGGTGTTCTTGTCCCAAAGCATAACTATTAACTTGGGGATTTTGAGAGACAAATAAACCAGGTTCGGGAAAAATATCTAAATCTCGAACACATTCTCGAAAGAGATGATAAATACTCGCATATTGTCTCGGCCCAACTTGTATCGCATTTCCCATTAAGTAAACATATTGAGGTCGTTCATAGACGAATTCTACAAATTTACTGGCAATTAAATCGAAACCTGGAACGCTGCGGAGAGCGGCTTCTGCTTCTTTATCCAGGGGATGACGAAAGGCTTCGCTAGAAATTCCGGTGTAAGTTGGCATAATAATAATTTACAAGGTAATGTTAGAAAGTGGATCTACAATGTTTTGAAGCCCTGAAGGGCTTACTACGGTTGGGATGTTCCGATGATTAAATTATCTCCCATTTCTATTTTAGGGGTTGCCTTTATTTTGAGTGGATGCAGGACTCAACTTGATCCGATGCAAAGTCGTGTTCAGGAAGTAGCATCTTATTTGGCAGGTGTAATGGAGACTTCAGCACAGGCTAAAGCTATTCCTGATGCGCCTAGTGTTCGCATGACGACTTGTGAGGTGAAATTGAACAATACAGACGGTTCTGTTCAACATTTTAACGGGGTTTTTCTCTATCAAGAACAAGCCTTAACTGGCAATTTATCAAAACCCTATCGTCAGAGAGTTTTAGAAATTAAACCCAGTGCGGATAGAAATAGTATTGAGTCCATTAGTTTTAAACTGATTAATCCTAAAAATTGGATTGGTTTGTGTCATAAACCTCTGTCAGAACGGGTGATTAGTTATCAAGAAATACAAAATGCTAATTGTACTGTATTTTTGAAACCTGTGGGAACTCAATATATTGGTGAAACTCAACCGGGAGGCTGTGCTACTAATTTTAAGGGAGCGGTTAAAATTACGAATACGATTAAATTAGATCAACAAGGAATGGAAACTCAAGATCGGGGATTTGATGCGAAGGGGAAACAAGTTTGGGGAGCAGAAAATCGTTCTTATCAATATGAGAAAATGAGGGAACAGGGAACAGGGAAAAGGGAACAGAAATAAAAGAAAGTTTACCCTAATTTTTTAGAGGTTCTATTCTTTTAAATCGCCTATTTAGGGGACTGCGATCAGCTTTAAACCTTTGAATTTTTATTAAAATGATACTCAACCTTTTAATTATTACTTTATTTTGGTCAGTGGGACTTTTACTCAATTTATGGGATATTGCCCGAAATGTTCCTACAGGAGATCTATTAACTTCAGAATTGTTACAAGAACGGATAATTTTTAGTGCAGCTTGTGGATTTATTGGAGGGTTAAGTGTGGGATGGGGATTAAAAAAAGTGGTTCCGTCTTTAAGTAGAATTCGAGTTTTTATTATTGCTTTAATGTGGGCGATCGCTTTAGCTATAGGAGTACAATTAAGTGCTTATATTAATGAATATGATATTGCCTTTAATCAGTTTAATTTAGCATCTTTTACCTTGGGTTCAATTCGTCAATTGATTAATTTTACCATTGCGGGGTTAATTGGTGGTTGTTTCATGGGTGTTGTTGTTAAGAAAATTCAATCTGAAATTTCGGTTTTAAAGCTCATTTTAATTAGTGGCTGTTGGGGGATAAGTTTCATCCTAGCAGCCGGGATTATTTTTATCATTCCTTGGTCGGGTGGAAGTGGAATTTTACGTTCATTTTTAGCAGGATTAACGATAGCATTATTAGGAGCAGGAATCATGTTTGTGCAAGTTAAATCTTTAGCTTCTGAAGAAATCTCTACTTAACCTGCAATGTTAATAATGTAACAACATGACTGTTAAAAATTAATAGTAAAAATCACAAAAATCTACCTTTAGGAATATGTTTTTAAATTATACAACTTGATAGGATTGAATCTCAAAACTGTTATTCTTAAATTCCCTAAAAATTGGGATGTAACATTTTTAAACCCTATCCCCTGGAGTCAACGCTATGTATATTCCTTTATGGCCGGGTAAACCTTATCCATTAGGTTCTTATTGGGATGGAAAAGGAACAAACTTTGCTTTATTTTCGGAAAATGCGACGGCGGTTGAACTGTGTTTGTTTGATCAAAAGGGACAAGAAACTCGTGTATCTTTAACAGAAGTTAGTAATTTTGTTTGGCATGGTTATGTACCCAGTGTAGGGCCAGGTCAACGCTATGGTTTTCGAGTACACGGCCCTTATAAACCCCATGAAGGTCATCGTTTTAACCCCAATAAACTATTAATTGATCCCTATGCTAAAGCCCTAGATGGGGATATTCAAGGGGGGATAGAAACGTTAGGTTATATTGTAGAACATCAGGATCAAGATTTTTCTTATTCTGAAGAAGATGATGCTCATTTAGTTCCTAAATCTGTTGTCATTAATGAATTCTTTGATTGGGGAGATGATCAACTTTTACGCACCCCTTTTCATGAAACAATTATCTATGAAGCTCATGTCAAAGGATTTACAAAGCTACATCCTGATATTCCTAAACAATTACGGGGAACCTATGCCGGAGTCGGACATCCGGCTAGTATTTCTTATTTACAATCGATTGGGATAACAGCTATCGAATTAATGCCTGTACATCATTATTTAGCTTATCCAGGGTATTTAGTGGATAAAAAGCTAAAAAATTATTGGGGCTATGATTCTATTAATTATTTTGCTCCCTATTCTGGCTATAGTTCCAGTGGTACATTAGGGGAACAAGTAACAGAATTTAAACAAATGGTAAAAGCCCTCCATGCAGGAGGAATTGAAGTTATTTTGGATGTGGTTTATAACCATACCGGAGAAGGCAATCACATGGGGCCGACTCTATCTTTAAAAGGCATTGATAACGCAGCTTATTACCGTTTAGTAGATGAAGATCCTCGCTATTATATGGATTTTACAGGCTGTGGAAATTCCCTGAATGTTCGCCATCCGCAAGTGTTGAAATTGATTATGGATAGTTTGCGGTATTGGGTGTTAGAAATGCACGTCGATGGGTTTCGATTTGATTTAGCTTCCGCCTTAGCACGGGAACTCTATGCGGTTGATCGATTAGCTGCATTTTTTGATATTATTCATCAAGATCCGGTGTTATCTGATGTGAAATTAATTGCTGAACCTTGGGATATCGGAGAAGGGGGATATCAAGTGGGTGAATTCCCCTTATTATGGTCAGAATGGAATGGAAAATATCGAGATAATGCTCGTAATTTTTGGCGAGGAGAAGACCAAACGTTAGCAGAATTTGCCTATCGTTTTACCGGAAGTTCAGATTTATATCAATTTAATGGTCGTCGTCCCAATGCCAGTATTAATTTTATCACGGCTCATGATGGATTTACGTTGAATGATTTAGTGAGTTACAACTATAAACATAATGAAGCTAATGGAGAAAATAACCAAGATGGAGATCAACATAATAGCTCTTGGAATTGTGGAGAAGAAGGGTCTACAGATAACCCTGATGTGTTGAAACTTCGCAACCGTCAACGCCGTAATTTTTTAACCACCTTGATGTTATCTCAAGGGGTTCCCATGCTGTTAGGAGGAGATGAAATTGGGCGATCGCAACAAGGAAATAATAACCCCTATTGTCAAGATAATGAAATTTCTTGGCTAGATTGGAATTTACAAGAAGAAAATTCTTCTTTATTAGACTTTGCCCGTCAATTGATTTATTTTCGTCGTCAACATCCCGTTTTTCGTCGTCGTAAATGGTTCCAAGGTCGGGCAATTTATGGTTCAGGAGTTACAGATATTGGATGGTTTAACCCTGATGGTGCTGTGATGACAGAAGAACAATGGAATATTGGGTTTGCAAAAGCCATTGGTGTATTTTTAAATGGAGAAGCGATTCTAACACCAGGAGAACGGGGAGAACGCATTATTGATGATAGTTTCTATATCTTGTTCAATGCTCATTATGAACCCCTAGATTTCTTCCTTCCTGAACCGATGGCAAATCGAGAATGGCAAGTTATAATTGATACGAGTTACTCTCGTTTTGTTAAAGATGATATTCGTTATACTTTGGATAAAGCTATGACGGTAACTGAGCGATCGCTAATGGTTTTAAAACGGTTGTAATACAAATTTTCTGTTCCCTATTCCCTATTCCCTATTCCCTATTCCCTATTCCCTATTCCCTAGAATTATGCGCTATAGTTGCCAATTTCCTCAAAACTAGATTATCTTGACGGATGCAACGCTTACAGTTCTGAGATCTTGAACCTTTTCTTCAACTCTAACCCCTCTCCCGACCCAACCGCGAATTCCCGTTTCACAGGTTGGTCATTGCAGGATCGTGATCCTGACTATATCCTATCCTTAATGCCGTTTTTGGGTTGGTTCTATGACCATTATTTTCAGGTCAAAACCACTGGCTGGGAAAATCTCCCCCCTCAAAATAAGATGTTATTAGTTGGTTCCCATAATGGGGGGTTAGCCGCCCCTGATATGTTTATGGGGTTGTATGCTTGGTGTCGTCGCTTCGGAGCCGAACGCTTACTTTACGGACTCATGCACCCGAAAGTTTGGCAGGTTTCCCCACAAGTCGCAACTTCGGCGGTGCGTTGTGGAGCATTGATGGCTCATCCTCGCATGGGAATGGCTGCTTTACGGGAAAATGCGCCCGTTTTGGTTTATCCCGGTGGCGGTGAGGATGTGTTTCGACCCCATCACTTACGCAACCAAATTCATTTAGCGGGTCGTAAAGGGTTTATTAAGTTAGCACTGCGGGAAAAAGCCCCCATTGTTCCGGTGATTTCATCCGGTGCCCACGATACGTTAATTGTGCTCACGGATATTTACGACTGGGTAAAACAACTGCACAACTTGGGAATGCCTTGGTTATTAAATCTTGACCCAGAGGTATTTCCCATTTATTTAGGGTTGCCTTGGGGAGTGGGAATTGGGCCGTTACCCAATTTTCCTTTGCCCGCAAAAATTAAAATTCACATTTGTCCGGTAATTGAGTTTGAACGCTATGGACGAGAAGCCGCTAATGATCGAGAGTATGTAGATATTTGTTACCAACAGGTGAAAACATTCATGCAACAGGAACTTGACAATTTATATGAAATCCCCTAAATGTTTGCTACAAATTCCCCCGTGTAGAGACGTTCCATGGAACGTCTCTACACGGGGGTTAGGGGGAATCATCTGTAGCATCGCTCTCAACTAGATCAACTGAATGGTTAACAGAGCAGGATTCTTTTTGCTTATTTAAAGCCTTTGTTCATGCAATGCAGCTAGAAATTGATGCCATCTTTGTTAGGAGGCTCCGCCTCCCGAATGGCATTCCCAGGCAGGAGCCTGGGAACGAGAGGGGGTTAACGTTTCACTAACTTCTTGCTGAGTTTGCGTAGACGAATAGATTCAGGTGTGACTTCCACTAATTCATCCGAGCTAATATATTCTAAGGCTCGTTCTAAACTCATATCCACAGGGGTTTGTAACTGAACCAGTTCATCGCCTGTTGCAGACCGATGGTTGGTTAACTGTTTGGTTTTGCAGACATTGAGTTCTAAATCTTGAGGACGGTTGTGTTCACCCACAATCATACCTTTATACACCTTAGTACCGGGCTTAATAAAGAACACCCCTCGGTCTTCGGCATTTTTCATCGCATAGAAGGTACTGACTCCTTCTTCAAAGGAAATCAACACGCCGTTACGACGGGCTTCAATATCTCCCGATAAAGCCCGATATTCGAGGAAACTGTGGTTCATAATGCCTTCCCCACGAGTCATCCGCATAAACTCCCCTCGGAAACCAATTAAACCCCGTGCGGGAACAACAAACTCTAACTGAGTCCGTCCATTACCCCCAACGTGCATATCCTGCATTTCCGCCCGTCGTTGACCTAAGCGTTCAATACAGCTACCCACGCCTTCTTCGGGTACGTCTAAGACCAAATATTCAAAGGGTTCATAAGGTTGACCGTTGACTTCGCGATAAATCACCTGGGGTTGGGAGACTTGGAACTCGTAACCTTCCCGACGCATATTTTCAATTAAAATACCCAGGTGCAGTTCTCCCCGTCCTGAAACTAAGAACTTATCGGGGGAGTCGGTTTCTTCCACACGCAAAGCAACGTTTGTTTCTAATTCTCGCATTAAGCGATCGCGTACTTGCCGCGATGTCACGAAAGTTCCCTCTTGTCCCGCAAACGGTGAGTCATTCACCGAGAAGGTCATTTGTAAGGTCGGTTCATCGACTTTAATTAAGGGTAACGCTAGAGGTTCATTGGGACAGGTAATCGTTTCCCCAATATTAGCATCGGCAAATCCAGCCACCGCTACAATATTTCCAGCAGATGCCTCTTGCAGTTCAATTCGTTTTAAGCCTTCAAATCCCATTAATTTGGTAATTTTGCTCTTAACAATACTACCGTCTTCTTTCATTAAGGCAGCTTGTTGTCCAGCTTTAATCACGCCATTATGAATTTTACCAATCACAATGCGCCCGACATATTCAGAATAATCGAGGGTGGTGACTTGCATTTGTAGGGATTTTTCCACATCTCCCACTGGGGGTGGAACATATTCGAGGATATACTCAAACATCGGCTGCATATCTGAGCTTTCTTCCTCTAGGCTGCGTTTGGCAAACCCCCCTAAACCGGACGCAAATAGATAGGGGAACTCGCATTGGTCATCATCGGCGCCGAGTTCGAGGAACAGGTCTAGGACTTTATCAACGGCGGTGTGGGGGTTGGCGCGGGGACGGTCAATTTTATTAATGACAACAATGGGCCGTAACCCTTTTTCTAAGGCTTTTTTCAGCACAAAGCGGGTTTGAGGCATTGGCCCCTCGTTGGCATCAACGATTAAAATACAACCGTCTACCATTCCTAACACCCGTTCAACTTCGCCGCCGAAGTCTGCGTGTCCAGGGGTATCGATAATATTAATAATCGTGTCTTTATAGCGAACGGCGGTATTTTTGGAGAGAATGGTAATACCGCGTTCCCGTTCAATATCATTAGAGTCCATGACGCAATCTGGAATGTCTTCCCCTTCACGGAAAATGCCAGATTGCTTGAGGAGTGCGTCCACTAGGGTTGTTTTACCGTGATCGACGTGAGCGATAATAGCGACGTTGCGAATGGGGAGAGACATAGGGTTGGGTTTTGTAACCGAGTTTTGCAAGAAATTGAAAAATTTTTCAAATATCTTAACAATTATAGCAAAGAACGGGGAACCCGGTATAGGGGACAGCAAAGAAAAAACCCAAAAACCCGGTTTCTAGTCAAAATTAGGATATGTTACCCAAAATCTGGGTTTCTGAGTTGCGATCGCATTAAACCGGGAATCATACAGGAACGATTAACCGGGAGGACACGCTTTAAAATTGAAGCCTCAGTTAAACTAATCACACAAGAGTCAACAAATGATTAAATCAGATATCCTCGAAAAACTGCAAGGAACATCGATCGAAGAGCGTATTTTAATCATTGAAGCCATTTTACAAACTGTCAAAAATGATATGCGCTCAACTTCCTTACCCCAACTGACCTCTGAACATCCCCTGCGAGGAAAAGTCATTCACTATGAAGATCCCTACAAATAGGGAGGTAAATTGTTATGAATACTAAATTAGTGGAATCTTTGGCTGAAATTATTCAGTCTTTGACGGCGGAAGAAAAGGATTTATTAAACCGAAAAATAAATCTAAATACGGAGATCCAACACCATCCTTTTTATGAAGTAGCCAGCCCGGAAGAAAAAGCTAAGGTTTTTCAAGAGTGGGCGAACAGTCATCGTTTGAATACTCCCATTTTATCTGATGAGGCTATTAGTAGAGAAAGTATTTATGGAGACAGAGGTTAAATGTCTTATTTACTGGATACTAATATTTTGCTCAGGAGTTCAGAACCCTCCCATCCAATGTTTTTTAGTGCAACTACAGCGATTAGTCTATTGTTAAAACGAGGGGAAGAATTGTATATTACACCGCAAAATTTAATTGAGTTTTGGAATGTCTGCACTCGTCCTAAAAATAAAAATGGATTAGGATATTCAATTACAGAAACTAGAGAGGAAGTTTCCAAATTAAAGACGATGTTTCCCTTATTACTGGATACCAGCGCTATTTATACAGAATGGGAAAGGTTAGTCAGCACTTATGAAGTCAAAGGTGTTAATGTTCACGATGCTCGTTTAGTGGCTGCTATGTTGATACATGGTTTAACGCATATTTTAACTTTTAATATTGAGGATTTTCGCCGTTATGTAGAAATTACTCCCGTAAATCCTGGAGATATTACTGATTAATCTGTGTTAAAATAAAGTGATAAAAAAAGAGGCTTGGAAACGTGAAGGCGTTATGAAGAAGAGGGTATTGCAACCCATCAAGGTATCTATAGAAACTGGGTTTTTGAGGGCGCTCGCAAATTCCCACAAATCCAGATCTCTACAGAAACCCGATTTCAAGAATTCGTAGTTATTACTTATTTTTTTCTGATCGAAGGGTTTCTACATCTTGCCAAAAACTTTCCCGTGTCACCTGTTTTAACAAGGTTTCTCTCTCTTTTGTATAGTCACCTCGTCCCCAATTAAATTCTTGTAAAAAGCGAAGGGTAGCAACTTGACCTAAGTGTTCAACTAGAATTTGATAGCCTTTTTCTCGAAGTTCAAGGGATGTCATTGTTAGATTCTCCTTAATATTTCTATTAAAACAGTTTCTGAAGGCGATCGCAAATTCCCAAAGAAACTGGGTTTCTAAATTCAGTTAATTGCCACAAATCAAGATATCTTGAGAAACCCGGTTTCTGATGGCGATCGCAAATACCCCAAGAAACCGGGTTTCTAAATTCAGTTAATTGCCACAAATCAAGATTTCTACAGAAACCCGGTTTCTGAAGGCGATCGCAAATACCCAAAGAAACCGGGTTTCTAATTAAGTTAATTGCCACAAATCAAGATATCTTGAAAAACCCGATTTCTACTACTCGAACCCACCCCTATCGTGCCTCCCACAATTTAATCGTCTTGTCCCCACCCCCACTAGCTAACGTCCGACCATCGGGACTGAAGGCTACAGACCAGACCGTATTTGAATGATCGGTAAGCGTGGCAATTTGCTGTTGACTCGGAACATCCCACAATTTGATCGTCTCGTCAGAACTCCCACTGGCTAACGTCTGACCATTGGGACTGAACGCTACAGACCAGACAGCACTTAAATGTCCGGTGAGGGTGGCAATTTCCCGTTGACTCGCCACATCCCACAATTTAATCGTGTTGTCAGAACTCCCACTGGCTAACGTCTGACCATCGGGACTGAAGGCTACAGAATTGACATTCTCTGAATGTCCGGTGAGAGTAGCAATTTGCCGTTGGCTCTGCACATCCCACAATTTAATCGTCTTGTCCCTACTCCCACTGGCTAACGTCCGATCATCGGGACTGAAAGCTACAGACATGACATAATCTGAATGTCCGGCGAGAGTAGCAATTTGCCGTTGACTCGGCACATCCCACAATTTAATCGTCTTGTCCTGACTCCCACTGGCTAACGTCCGACCATCGGGACTGAAGGCTACAGACATGACATAATCTGAATGTCCGGCGAGAGCAGCAATTTCCCGTTGACTCGTCACATCCCAGAGTTTAATAATCCTTTGACCACTGTTAGTAGCTAACGTCCGACCATCAGGACTGAAAACCGGATCTGAATGTCCGGTGAGCGTAGCAATTTCCCGTTGACTCGGCACATCCCATAATGTAATCGTTGTGTCACCACCACTGCTGGCTAACGTCTGACCATTGGGACTGAACGCTACAGACATGAAATTATTTGAATGTCCGGTGAGAGTTGCAATCAAAGCAGGATTTTGCCAGGCAACTTTGGGTGTGGGGGTGCGTGCGGCAACGGGTGTGGGAGTTGGCGATATTATAGAATTGCTAATGGAATTTTCCGTTGGTATGGGAGTTGATGAAGCGATGGGTGAGGAATTTTGATCTTGAGTATTTTTATTAGTAAATATTCCATATCCAACTAACAACAATATCCCAACCGATAAACCCACCCAGAAGTTATGATTATTTTGGGCTGGAGGGGGTGGTGTGGGGTTAGGTATAGCTCTTACCGTTGGGGTTGGTGTAGGTTGTAAATCCTGCAATACTTGATGAGCAGAGGAGTAGCGATTTTGAATCTCCTTCTGCAATAATTTATCGAGAACTGTCTTTAATTCTGGACTCAAAGGTTGTGACAGATATTGTTGCCAACGACTTATCCAACTGTAACCATATTGTGTAAATAGTTGAAACGGATCAATTTTTGATAATAAATAAAAACAAGTCGCCCCTAAACTATATAAATCACTAGCGGGGTAAGCTTCTCCGTTTTGTAATTGTTCTGGCGCTGCATAACCAAACGTCCCAACACGGGTTCCCACTTGGGTCTGTACCACCGTTGCGGCTAAATCTTTCGCTACACCAAAATCAATTAACACATATTCCCCATTCCGACGACGCATAATATTATCGGGTTTGAGGTCACGGTGAATTACCTTGTTTTGATGAATAAACGTCAGCACAGGTAATAAACTCTCTAACAGTTGTTTGACTTGCGCTTCTGTCCAAACCCCTTGTTGAGCTAAGATTCTATTTAAGGTTTCTCCTTCAATATATTCTTGAGCTAAATACAGTTGATTATTTTCCCGAAAATATGCCCATAACGCCGGAATTTGCGAATGGTATCCCAGTTGTTCCAGTTTTTCTGCTTCTCGTTCAAATAATTCTAAGACTTTTTGTAGACCTGCTGTTCCTTGATTATTAACGACTAACTGTTTAACCACACATTTCTTATTCAGTTTATCCCGATCTTCCGCTAAATAGGTTCGACCAAACCCCCCTTGTCCTAAAAATTTGATCATGCGAAACCGTCTGTACAGCAAGTCGGGTATTTTCACACCGCAAGCTTGACAGTGAACTGTACCATCTGGGTTATCTGGGTTCGGACATTGGGGATTGATGCAGCATTTCATTATCGTTGAGGGATAGAATTGTACTGGGATTTTCTTTGATTTTATACAAACCTTATAATTCATTTTACAGTATTTTGGACAAGTAGTTAAAAGAGAGTTAGGAAAATTAATAAGAGTTTAGGGATTTTGGGGTAAAATCTTGAGGTTAAATGCGATCGCTATAGCTCTGATATTAATTGTAGGTTTTAGGGAAATAAGGGACACAAGCCCCTACGATTATATAGCAATTCTATTGGATTTGTAAAAAAATTCTGTAGGGGTTTGGTCTCCAAACCCTCCTGGTGCCTGGGTTTGGAGACCAAACCCCTACAATAAAATATTACGACCTATTTAGGATTGCTATAATATTAGACAAACAGATTCCGGCCATTCTCTGCACCAAGATTTCATTTCACTAACAATAGGAAGATGAATTTTATTCCAACTAAATAAACCAGGGTTAATTTCAGGATAGGAACCGAGATGAAATTGAACCTCTCCAGGGGATAAACCACTTTCTACAAATTTAAAGGTTAATGCAGAAGGGTGAACTTGTTTTTTAAGTTGGTTTCTTAACCAGTTTCGATGAATAATTCCGGTGTAGGTACTACGAAAACTTCCGGCAAATTTTTGACAATTCCACATTACCAGATTACAAATTAATCCCAGGGTTTGTTCATCGGTAAAGGGTAAGTCTTGAAACTCTTTTAAAAAGTTATGAATAATAAACTGATCAATAAAAATGCTATTTTTATAAAACTTTAAAATCGGGTTAAAAAAATCCATATTCTCAGATTCATCCGTACAAATTAATAATAGTTCTTCAGGGGGAAAGATTTCTTTTAAGGTTTTCAAGACTAAATAAGGATGATCTTCTTCTCGATGGGGAATACAGTTACGATAGTCCGTTAGACGAATATGAATTCCATTATAGTGTCCTAACGTTTGAGAAATTTTATCGGCTAAATTGCGATAAATAGGTTTAAATTGAATCGCTTCCATCAACGAATAGAGGGAAGGTGAAGGAAGGTAAAAAAATCGGGAATAATAGGCTAAATTACAAGTGCTAAATTGTAAAATATCCTGTTCAACATCCTGTACAATAATTCGATGTTCAGCAAAACTTGATAATACTTTAGGGTCAACGGTAATATTATTGGGGACAAAAACTGCATTAACTAATCTGACATCACTGTGATAATGGCTGAGATTTTTTCCTTGAGTTTCTTGTAAAAATTCTGAATACGTTAAAATTGGAATCGGAAGTTGATCCACTAAATCTAAAATTGTGGGTAATTTATCAATATTAATAATATGTTTCCGACTTTCAGGAACAGATAAAAAATATCCACCCCGTACAGGGAGGATGTTCTTTTCTTCTCCCACTGAACCGTAAAAGACTAATTTTCGTTGGGTTAAATAGGCTAATCCTACGGCTATTTCTAACCCCATTAAGTTATTATTTAAACCCGATTCATAATCTTTATATAACAAATAGCGTGAGGTCATGAAATTGAGGGTTAAGAAACTTTAGCAGAAGAAAAATTTAAGAGTTTACCTTGGGCAGATTCTAAAATAGCATCTCGAATAAAAGCAGTTGCTTCCAAAATTTCTAGCCCAATTAATTCTCCCTCTGCATTTAATTCGGCGGTCATATTAGGGCTGATTTCAATACTTCCCGTTTCCGGCTCATCGGAAAATTTCAAATGCAGAATATCTTCTTGTTCAAAATAAGTCATTTTTGTCGGATTCATAAATTATAAACCTGATTTTAGTCTATCATATTAACAAACATTTTTTAATCAAATTCGATTTATTTTTTCCGGATCAGAATCGTATTTTAACAAAATGCGATCGCAAAAAAACATTGTTCCGGCGGCAATACAAACGGGAATTGCTAATAAATTTAACAAGGGAATGACCACTAACCCAAAACAAACTAAGGCAAAACTACCACTGGCGGGAAAGGTGCGAAGAATCATCTTTAATTTATCTCTAAACCTAAAGCGTCTTCTTTCCATTGGAGAATCTAAAAAGTCTAAACAGACAATGGTTGAAGCTAAAGCAATCCCTCCTATTGTAAACAATAATGTTCCAAAACCAGGGATAAAATTCAGTAAAAGTAAGGGGAATCCGATTAAAATTTGTAACCCTATTTTCTTTAATTCATATAAAATTGCTCGTCCAATATCCTGAATGGAACTGGTGAGGGTTTGGGGAGGTAATACCGCAGGTTGACCTGTTTGCAATTCTTCAACTTTCTCCGACAGTTGACCATACCAAGGCGCGCCTAAAATTCCTCCAAACTGTAATAATAGAAACCCAATAATGAATAAGAGTCCGGTGACTAACCCGACCCGCAATAACCATCCTAAAATATTGGCTAAAATATCTAAATAATGTAGCCATTGAGGTAAATTAGCCACCCATTCATCAATTTGGGTTCCTAAAATTAAAACGGTTTTATCGATTTGATTTAAACCGGGTAGGACTAATCCAAAATAAAGAGAAATACCGACAATAATATTAACAATTACGGGCAAAATAATATAGCCTCTGAGGGGCGGGTTGTGATAAAATAACTTTAAAGCTTTTAAAGGATAGGTTGCACCTGTAATTAAACTCAGGGGGGTATCTAATAAAGGATTCTGAGGTTGTAAAGGATTAGAGTTCATATAATATTAATTGAGATGCTGTCTATGCTGTTCTTACAGACCCAACTGAGGTGGGTAAAAACCCACCTTTTGCGGTTAAATTTTCCAAATCCAATGATAGGGATCGGGTACTTTTCCAGTTTTAATGGCTTCTAATTGTTCTAAAATAGATTGAGCATATTTGCGTTCAGAAATGGGGGGTAAAATTAAATCTCGTCCTTGATATCCAATTTTAGAAACATGAGCAATAGTCGCAGCAGTTCCCATTCCAAAGGCTTCTTGTAAAATCCCTTTGTCATAAGCTTCTGCTACTTCTTCAATAGGAATTAATCGTTCTTCGACTTTAACACCTTGATCTCGGAATAACGTTAACACACTATCCCGTGTAATTCCTTCTAAAATTGTTCCGGTTAATTGCGGTGTCACCACGACATTATCAATCACAAAAGCTAAATTCATGGTGCCGCATTCTTCGACATATTTCTTATGAATGCCATCCAGCCAAATGACGTTATCATACCCTAAAGCTTTAGCTTCTTTATCTGCTAATAAACTCGCTGCATAATTTCCTGCACATTTTGCCGCCCCTGTTCCCCCTTCACAAGCTCGAATATATTTGTCAGTAACGATTAATTTAACGGGTTCAGAATAATAAGCTCCCACCGGACAACTCATAATAATAAAAGTATAGTGAGTTGAAGGTTTTAACCCAATAAATTCATCGGTTGCAAAATACAACGGACGAATATATAAACTCCCTTCTGATTCAGGAATCCAAGCAGAATCTAACTGAATTAATTCCTTTAATCCTTCCATAAAAATTTCTTCAGGAATGGGGGGCATACACAGTCGATGAGCCGATTTATTAATCCGTCTAAAATTAGCATCCGGTCTAAAAATCAACGTTTCTCCCGTTACACTTTTATAGGCTTTCATCCCCTCAAAAACAGCCTGACCATAGTGTAAAACTGCCATTGCTGGAGTCATGGTCAAGTTACTATAGGGCATAATTTTTAGATCTTCCCAAGTTCCATTATCATAAGTAGCCACAAAAATATGATCACTAAAAATTCGACCAAAGGGAATATGATGTAAGGGTTCTGAAGGAAGTCGGGAATGTTCTGTTTTTTGAATGTTGAGTTGGTGATTCACTGTTTCCATTGTCGTTTGAGTTGTTAGAATTATTGTTTTTACAGGATAAGGCTTTTCGAGTCTTAGGAAACCCCAACACCCCCTATTCTTATGCTCTAATAATCAGGATAGGAATAGAGGGAGTAGAATTTGATCTCAATTAATTGGGATCATTTTTAGCAATCACCCAAACAGCATGAATGATTCCGGGAATAAATCCAAGTAGAGTCAGCAGGATGTTCAGCCAAAATGCGCCCCCAAAACCAACGGTTAAAAACACGCCCAAGGGGGGTAAGAAAACAGCAGCAATCAAACGGATAAGGTTCATATCACTTTATTTATGACTTTTATTGATATTTTAGCAATTTTTTCATTTAGAATAGGTAAACTTCTATAAACTCTTAAACCTTATCCCCATGCTACTTGATCTTTTTCCCTTTGAATTTCATTTTGACCCGACCCTGATTGCAGGCGCAACCCTATGGTCTTTAGCGTTGTATTGGGGCTTCTCTCCCGTGAGTGAATGGGTGATACACCAATTAAATCGTTGGTTTAATTATGCCGAACGAATGTTATATACTTCGGAAACCGAATATGAGCGCACCCGTAAAGGTCGAGAGTCACAAAATGCGTTTTATGCGTCTTTGTTTAGCATTGTTCCCTTTTTAATTGTAGGAACGTTATTGAATTGGGGGACTGAAATTGCTTTAGATAAAAGTTGGTCAATTAGTGTGGGAATTATTGCTTGTCTGAGTGGGGGAATTTATGAGTTAGGGAGACAAGATGGAAAAAAAGGAATTAATTCTTAATCCTTAACGTTTAATCATGAACTTCACCATTCGGCATAATAGCACCATGCAAAATAGCCCCAGCCGTATTAGAACTGCTCAACTCTACGCGAGTTAAATAGGTATAACTTAGATTGGCATTTCTTAAGTTGGTTCGAGCAATAGAAGCATCGGTTAAATCCGCTTGGGTAAGATTAGCAGAATTTAGGTTGGTTCGAGTTAAATCAGCACGAACTAAATTAGCCCGACTTAAATCAGCATTGCTTAAATTAGCATTACTGAGTTGAGCGTCAGGAAGGATTGCATCACATAAGGAAACCCCCGGTAATTGAGCATCATTTAAGATCGCTCGTTCAAATTTGACTTTCCTTAAATTGGCTCCAATTAAGTTGGCTTCTGTCAGAACGGCTTCTGTTAAAAAGGCTGATTGTAAGTTCGATTGACTTAAGTTAGCTTGGGTTAAAATTGCACCGCGTAAGACCGTTTCGGTTAAATTAGCTCCACTTAAATTGGCTCTAGTTAAATCCGCTCCGGTTAAGTTGACCCCTTGTAAATCTGTACCTCTTAAATCTGCACCTCGTAAATTCACACTTTCATAAATTCTCGGTTCATAGCGCAAATTTGCCCCCCTTAAACAAGCGCCTCTTAAATCGGCTCCTTGTAAATTAGCACCTCTTAAATCCGCTTGAATCAGGTTAACATCCAATAAGGTTGCTAAGGCTAAATTGGCTTTTTTAAAATCTGCGCCTTGTAAAATTGTGCCATGAAATTCTGCATCGCTGAGGTTAGCGCCGCTTAAGTTGGCTTTATTTAAAATCGCACCATTAAATCGGACACCTTTAAGATTAGCGCGGGAAAAATTAACTCCATTCAAATAAGCAAAAACAAAGTTGGCTCCTTGCAAATCTGAACCACTTAAGTTAGCACCAATCAAGTCCGCACGACTAAGTTCAGCACCCCTTAAACTAATTCCTTTAAAGTTTTTTTGTCCGGCTCGATACTGTTCGAGTAATGTTTCCTCATCCATAATTAATTATCAGAATAATGGGTTTTAAACCCCTAACTTCTAGTTAGGCTTTATATGGGGTTGTTTATTAACATCTATCAGTCCCCGTATAGGTAAATTCTTGCACCCAAGCCATTGACTTATTGCCAGGAGTTCGAGCGTAAACTTTGATCTTCTGAATTGATATGATTTTCAAATCCAAAAGTTTTTGATAAACAAATTGACTCATAGTCGCTTGATTTGGCACTTGATCTGACTCTAGTATAATGTGCAAGCAAGCGTCTTTTGACTTAGCGAGAGTGTTTATTCCCTTCGGTTTGAGGAATTGACTGATTACCGTTGCGATCGCTTTTGCATGGCCCTGTCTGGCGAGTTCCAGCAATTGGGGTTGAGTCAGTCGGTGTTGCGGGTTCTCTGGGTCTTCACCTCCATCCATCATCACGGTCTTATTCAACAATAATCGTTGTTGATCTTCGACTTCCGATTGATTAATTACCATCCCTAAATCTGCAATTCTATCGTGAAGCAGATGAATAAACTTTCTTAAAGATTTATATTTAATTTCTAATTGAACTTCAGGGGTCTGATTTTTTAATTCTTGGTTAAGAGATAACTCCAAATGCTTTAAAATTGTTGTTAATGGTACTAAAGAATCAGCTAGACTATGCTCAATTTTTTCCTCAACGTTTAACTCCAATTTTAGCCTTTTTTGAATAATATCACTGTTGTCTTCTACATCAGGTTCTGCAATCTCAATATTACTAATAGATGTTGCTAAGGTAAAATCAGAAAGACTACTTTGACTGATGGACGAGGGAACCTGAACAGTCTCTCCCTTGTCTAAGGCAAATTGAAAGTCCTGGGGATTAGGATTTAATAAATGCAGGGTTTCACTTTCATTAATATCAATGGCTTGACTCGTTAAAAAATGTTGCTGTAAAATCGAAGGCGGGGAAGATTCGGCAATCTCTGCATAAGATTTTTGTTTAGGTTCATAATAATGATTTAGAGCTTCTAAAATGACTGTTACAACTTGTATATTTTCATCCACATCTTCTAAATATTCTGCCATCTTATAAAGATGGGATTTAAGCCGTTCTAAATTAGGAAAAGTTTGTAAGAGTTGGCGCAGTAAATTATCCAAACTTTGATTTTTCAGTTGTGACCAATCTTCATCTCGATAATTAAATTCTCTTTCTAAACTCGAAAAAATCACCAGTTTTGCCCGTAAGGGATTAGTATGCTGCATGATTTTAAATCGCACATCAAATAAATCCGATATATTGCTTCTGGCATCCGGCGAAGTTACTTGACTTAAATAGACAGAGGACAGAGAATTTAACTCTTCAGGACTAATTTTTACGGTTTCTGATGCTGTAATTGACGGTTGATTAACTTCGGAATTTTCTTCCGAAAGAGAAGGAAGATAAAGTTGAGTGATCTGTTCTTCAATGCTGTGAATAACACGACCATATTCATTCTTTTTATTAAGACGAGATAAAATATTATTGAGACTAATTTTAAGGGGTTCAAATTGAGGATATTTTTGATAAATATTTTGAAGTATATGAGTTAAATTAGTTGCATTTAAAATTTGAGCATCATTTTCCCATTTGCCATTATAAGCACATAACAGAACTTTCTTAATCCGCGTTGAATTCGGATCAGATTCTAAACTTTGAGCAACTTCATTTAGACGGGACGGGGTTGGCATTTTAGTCTCCAATACAGAAAGTCAACAATTTATGAAGTGACTTAAGCGTATCCGGTACTAGGGTTTTGTTAATAATAGGTGGTACTGAGGAGGAAATAGAAACTTATCGCTCATAATCGGTTATTTAGAGGATCATTTTTACCCAAATTGATTAGAATTTTTTGAGGGATTATGACTCCTCTGTTCTATTTTCAAAACCTTTAAAGGCTTGAATACACTCCGAATCTGCTTAAGTTTACATCCCGTTAAAGGACTATTCAGAAGAAATGCAGGCATCCCTGATGATCCACTAAAATACATCTCAATTGTACAAACACAAATTTCTATTTTTCATTCCCCATTTTCCCTTCCTCATCCTAGAATATAATTTTAATGCGGAGTAGCCTAGTATATTTTACGCTATTTTTTATTAAAATAGCGGTAAAATCTTATTGCTTAACCTCCACAACCTGATCAATACGGATGCAAAATTTTGATGTAATTGTCATTGGCAGTGGTATCGGTGGCTTAGTAGCAGGCGCTCTTTTGGCTCACTCTGGTAAACAGGTCATGATTTTAGAAAGCCATACCTTGCCGGGAGGTGCAGCACAGGGTTTTTCTCGTCAGGGCTTCCATTTTGATTCAGGCCCCTCGTTTTATTGTGGACTGAGTAATTCCCAGAGTTTAAATCCTTTACAGCAAGTTTTAACTCGTTTGGGGGAGTCCCTGGCAACGGTAGTCTATGACCCTCTAGGACATTATCATTTTCCTGAAGGGTCTTTGGCCGTTTATGGGAATAGCGAACGTTATCGAAAGGCTATTGCTCAATTTACACCCGAAGGCGCGCTAGAATTTGCCCAATTTGAACATCGGTTACTGAAAGTTTATCAAGGCTTAAAAGAAATTCCCGCCATTGAGTTACGCGCTGATTGGAAAATAATTCCTAAATTAATCACAAATTATGGCTTTTCTTTATTAAAATTACTGCCTGTCTTGGGTGATATTTCGAGTTCAGTGGGGAAAATCGTTGACCAAACTGTTCACGACCCTTGGGTACGACGATTAATTGATTTAGAATGTTTTTTATTATCAGGATTAAAAGCAGAAGGAACGGTGACTCCAGAAGTTGCTTTTATGATAGGTGAACGGAATTATTCTCCGATTGAATATCCCCTCGGAGGTAGTCAAGCTATTGTTCAAGCTTTGGTGCGAGGATTAACTCGATTTGGAGGAAAGATCCAGTTAGGAACCCACGTTGAAAAAATTTTAGTTCACGGGGGAAAAGTGTATGGCGTTAAAACTCGAAAGGGAGAAGAATTTCAAGCTCCAACTGTCATCTCTAACGCCACAATTTGGGATACCTATACCCATTTATTAAACCCTTCGGATTTACCTCCAGACTATCGTAAAACCGCCTTAAATACTCCGGCAGTTGATAGTTTTATGCACCTACATTTAGGACTTAAAGCTGACGGATTAGAGGAACTAACGGGGCATCATGTTGTGGTTCATAATAGCAACCTTGATATTACTGTTCCGGGCAATACCTGTATGATTTCGATTCCTTCTGTTTGGGATAAAAATTTAGCTCCACCCGGTCATTATCTGATTCATGCCTATACCTTAGAACCCTTTTTAGGATGGGAAAAAGATGAATATTATGCTCAAAAGAAACGGGAAAAAGCCGAACCTTTATATCGTGCTGTAGAAAAAATTATCCCCGATGTACGCCAACGAACCACCCTAGAATTAATTGGAACACCTTTAACCCATGCTTGCTATTTACGACGTTATCAAGGCACTTATGGCCCTGCCATTGTTGCAGGTCAAGGGAGATTTCCAGGGCCATTTACCCCGATTCAAGGCTTATATTTAGTGGGAGATAGTACCCAACCTGGTATTGGAGTTCCCGCCGTAGCAGCATCGGGGATTTTATGTGCGAATTGTTTGTAGGAGAGGGAATTACGAATTACGAATTACGAATTACGAATTACGAATGGGAAATAGATAATAGGCACTCTTGCAATAGAAATTTCTCTTCCTGCCTCCCCTGCCTCCCCTGCCTCCCCTGTTCCCTGTTCCCTGTTCCCTATAGATTAATTTTCTCCAAACAATTTCAATTGAATATAAACTAAAATTAAAGCGATCGCTAGTAAAATAGTTGCTGCTGCGGCTGCATAACCAAAATCAAATTGAGCAAAGGCTTGATCATAAATATAATAAACTAAAACATTCGTCGAATTTAAGGGGCCGCCTCCGGTTATGACATAAACTTGCTCAAAACTTCTTAAGGTAAAAATAGCCGTTGTTACCGTTGCAAAAACAAGAGTAGGTTGTAAACCGGGTAAGGTGATGTACCAAAATTGTTGCCAAGGATTTGCCCCATCTAATTCGGCTGCTTCATATCGAGTTTGAGGAATTGCTTGTAACCCTGCTAAAAATACTACTAAATTAAACCCTAATTGTTTCCAAATACTCAGTAAAATTAATACAGGCATTGCCCAGATTGTACTACTTAACCAAGGAATCGGATCAAGTCCAATGTGGGATAATAATCCATTGACGGGGCCATTAAATTGAAATAACCAACGCCATCCTAAACCAACGGCGACTAAGGAAGTAATGGAGGGAATAAAATAAGCTGTTCTGAGAATATCTCGTAAAGCAAAAGTTCGATTTAAAAGTACCGCTAATCCTAAAGGAATTATCAAAATTGGAATTACCGTTGCAACGGTAAAATAAATTGTATTAAACAGCACTTGCCAAAAATCAGGACTCAGAAATAAACGCACATAATTGTTCAGTCCCACCCCGTAAACCCCAGACCGTGTAAAACTCCCTTGGGTAAAACTCAGGTAAAATAAATACCCAATTGGCCATACAATAAAGATCCCCATCAGTAGCAAAGCTGGAGCCAGAAAAATCCAAGCCATGACTGCATCTTGATCCAGAAGCTGTTTCTGAGAAATAGGTGAAGAAGCCATAACCCGAATTAATTTTGATAAAGTTTTCTCAAAATATTTTACAATAGTTTGGCAATCGATATCGATAGAATTGGATGGGGTTGAATTCCAAATTTAAAATAAAAAAAAGTAATACTGTTGTCCTTTCATTCGATAATACGAACTAAATTACTGTATCGATAGGTGAAACTCTCAATGAATGCGACGCTAACGGGAATTGATTCAACCTCCTGTTTAATTTCTCCTCCTATTCCTTCTCCTTTATTTGTGGAAGGTAATCCTTTAAAAATTGGCGTTTTAGCCTCTGGAAGCGGAACCAACTTTGAGGCAATTGCTCAAGCTATCCAAGATCAACAACTCAATGCTCAAATTCAAGTTTTAATTTATAATAATCCCGATGCTAAAGTCATAGAACGAGCGCAACGATTTGGAGTCAAAACAATTCTTTTAAATCATCGCCACTATAAAAAACGGGAAGATTTAGATCGAGATATTGTTAAAACCTTAAAAGAACATGATGTCGATTGGATTGTTTTTGCCGGGTGGATGCGAATTGTAACTCAAGTTTTAGTCGATGCCTTCCCTCAAAAAATTATTAATTTACATCCGAGTTTATTGCCGAGTTTTCCTGGAATTCGAGGGGTAGAACAAGCCTTAGAAGCCCAAGTTAAAATTACAGGATGTAGCGTTCATTTAGTCGAATTAGAGGTCGATAGCGGCCCCATTTTAATGCAAGCGGCGGTTCCAATTTTACCCGATGATACCCCGGAAACCTTACACGCCCGAATTCAAGTTCAAGAGCATAAAATTTTGATTGGGGCCATTTCCCTAGTGACTCAGTGGCAAAATCAAAAATAATTTCCGAGTTAAATTGTATTCAGGCTTGGGGGTAAATTACAGATAACGCCAACCTAGACACTCAACTCTTTTTCTGTCTGTTTCCTGTTCCCTGTTCCCTGTTACCTTTTAAGCTACAATCTCACCACGTATTGAATGAACTGGAACGCATCATGGATCTAAATTCATTACCAACGGAGGTGATTTTGACCCATCCCCGTCAAACCCTGGGAAGTGTTTGTTTAGATTGGACACCACAACCCGGTCATTATCTCAACTGGAATGGGCAAACTTATACAGTTTTAGAGCGTCGCCATCGCTATCAACTCAAATCCGGTCGCTACCGACTGCATAAAATTTCCTTATATGTACAATCGGTAGAGCGACCTGAAGATAAAACGTTAATTGATGGACATTGGGTGATTGGGGATGCCAGTTGTCAGTTTAACGCCCATTCAGAACTCATGCGTTGTGCGGTGAATCCCTCTGGCCCTTGTAATACCTGTCGGTTTTATGAACCCATTTAAGGCTATCCCCAAGCCTGTACCTGCCCCCTAAACACCCTTTCATTGAGTCAATAAACTCATTTCAGCTTGATAATCCTTCGTTGAAACTAAGCGCCATTTTTGATCGCCCATGAGTTCTAAAACGTGCTGATGATAGCGCAATAAACTCATCCGATGTCCAACGCTAATATAGGTTGTTTCGGTTTCATCTAATTTCTTGTAAAGGAGTTCTTCATTTTTTAAATCTAAGGCACTCGTCGCTTCATCTAAAATAGCGTAGCGAGGTTTACTGATTAATAATCGGGCAAAAGCTAACCGTTGTTGTTCCCCTAAAGACAGAATATTTGCCCAATCTAATTCAGCATCAAATCCATTGACTCGTTCTGGCAGATCTTCTAAATTAACTAATTTCAAGACTTGACGTAATTCAGTTTCATTAACCTCTCGATTAATATTGGGATAAAGTAATTGTTGCCGTAATGTTCCTAAAATCATATAGGGACGTTGGGGTAAAAATAACATCGACGATAATTCAGGACGAACTAACCGCCCTGTTCCTGATGTCCATAACCCAGCAATTGCCCGTAATAGAGAACTTTTTCCGACTCCACTTTGACCCATAATTACTAATCCTTCACCGGAAGCGAGAGTCAGAGATAAGTCTTTAACTAATATTTTTTGATAATTAGGAGTATTCAGGGTAACGTGTTCTAAAGCCAGGGGAGAATCAATCGTTAAATCAATCTGTCTATCTCCTTGATCAACAGGTTTTGGATATTCTAAAAATTCAGAAAACGTTGCTAAACGATTAATTCCAGCCGCAAACGCACTCAGAATTTCAATCTCACTGACGATAATAGAAAAAGCACCTAAAACTTGAGCAAAAGCAAAATTAGCTTGAGTAATATCCCCATATTTAATCGTTCCTGCGAAATAAATGGGAGCTAAAATTAACGAAGGCAAAATAATGACTGCATATTGATAGCTTTTGGTAAAATAATTAACATTTCGTTGCCAACCTACTAATAAATTAAAGTTTTCAAAGGCTTTTAAAAAACGTTGTTTAACTTGGTTAAGTTCTTGGTCTTCCCCTTGATAAAAAGCAATAGATTCGGCATTATCGCGGACATGAACTAACCCATAACGAAAATCTGCTTCTCGTCTTAATTGATTAAAGTTCAGGGGAATTAAACGCCGTCCAATTACAACGGTAATTAAAGTCCCAATGAAAGCATAAATTAACAGAAAAACCGAAAGAGATTTGGAAATAGAAAAAAGAATTCCAGTAAAAGAAATTACATCAATAATTGAACCTAGGATAATCAGTAAAAATCTTAAACTGGTAATCGTAAAAGATTTAATATCTTCGGTTATCCGTTGATCCGGGTTATCAATCTTTCCGTCGGATTCGATTTGATAAAAGGCACGCTGACTTAAATACCGATCTAAAAATTCATCCGTTAACCACTTTCGCCAGTAGTTCCCTAAGCGATCGCGGGTATATCCATACAAGACAACGATGGGGGTTCCCACAACAAAAACACCCGCATAAACATAAAGAAATCGCCAAAATTCATCCTGACTTTTTTCAGCTAAAGCCGTTGTAAAAAAGTTACCCACATAGCTAATAATGACATTTAATCCACTAACGGATAGGGATAAGAATAAGAGAACGCTTAAAAATGCCCAAGGTTGCCAACGAATTTTTATTTGATTTCGATACAGGAAAAACGCCCCCATGGGAACTAAAAGCATTAAAAGGACAATAATAATAGAGGGAGAGTAAATAATACTAGCAACGGATTTATATAAACCAGGAGCAATACTATTAAAGAAATCAGGAAAAATATACTGACTTACAATCGAAACTCCACTCACTAAAACAAAAACAGCAGCAAACAAAAAGATTAATAATAACAACAATAAACTCAAAAAAACTTTCCCACTTCCTGCTTCTAAAGGATAAAAGAAGGGTTGAGCAATCTTTAAAAATCGGTGCCAAAGTAAAGGATCAAGTTGATTCATATTTTTCATTGTTTTGAACACAGACGTCCTATCCTATCAAAGTTCCGTATTCCCTGCTAGTTTCTACAAACTTAGCGTGTGAAATCGGCTAGATTTTTGATGAATTAGTTACAAAAATTGGCACAAGAGGGTGAGGCGATAAACCATCTTAACTCTAACATTTCCCCATAATCTATCCACATCCAATGATCAGAAAGGCTGAAATCACTACAAAATCCGCAAATCAGACTACAAAATACTCGATCAGGCAATTTACGAGACGCGCGGAAAATGGAGCAAGTCCCCATAACTGTATTGTGAAAGTTGATCTCTAGTTATAGCAATAACACAAAGACCCTGTAGAATGCACTCTTTTGATCAAATTCGCTTTTCGCTCAAGGGTTCTCTTTTTACTCTTGATCGGAGTGAATTAACAATAGCACAATGCTTTCAACTCTTAGACACCCGATAAAAAAAACTCAACTGTCAACTTTAACCTCATCCAACTCCGTTCATCATTTTGCCAAATATTGATCTTAAGATAGATGACAAGAGTTTATGCAAACTGTTTCAGTAACTTGACGTAACCCTCAACTTTTAGGGAAGGTCATTACTGGAATTGGTGGCACTCAGCGATACAATGGTTCAGGGTTTAAAAAGAACACGATGTCTAAAACCTATACAGTTGAATTTCATGACCAAGGGAACGTCCAAACCGTCGAAGTTCCAGAGGATAAACAAATCCTCAAAGTCGCATTGGATGCCGGGATCACATTACCCAATTCTTGCAATGCAGGAGTTTGTACTACCTGTGCTGCCCAAATTATCGAAGGTGAAGTCGAGCAAAGTCAGGGTATGGGATTAAGTCCTGACCTACAAGCAGAAGGTTATGTCCTTCTTTGTATCGCCTATCCCCGTTCTAATCTCAAACTGGTTCCTGGAAAAGAAGAAGAAGTCTATGATCGCCAATTTGGTCAAGGTTCTTAATTAAAATGACGGTGGATGGTTAACTGTTGCTTGTTATATGAAATCCTCAAATTTATACTACAGATGATCCCTAAATCCCCTGTAGAGACGCGCCATGGCACGTCTCTACACGATACGGATGCGTAGCAAACATTTAAAGATTTCATATTAGCTATAGCGAGTATATCGCGGTGTTCAGGTGTTTCTGTACCCGTTCTCACTCATCAGTTAACCGTCTACTGCCTCTGATTTGTTGAGTTTTTGAAGAGACAATATTGAGGATTAAACCAAACGATGACAACTCATTTTATTACGGCTGAAATTGATTTACAGGAATCTCCAGTCGATTTAAATCAGGCTATTGAAGCGGAATTAAAAAAACGCGGTGAACCCCTACGATGGGCAATTACCAGTATTGATTCTGAACAACAAAAAGCTAAAGTTGAAGCTGTTGTCACGGTTCAGAAAACAATTGACAGTTGACTCTTAACGGTTGACTGATGACTGATGACTGATGACTGTTAATTTTTGGTGTACCCTATTATCGGTTAAGACTCTACGGTATGACCAACGGATACAACCGCTTCTTTAACGGCGGTTTCCGACGGTTTACCCTTAATATTGACCGTTTTCGTGTCTAAATTAATTTGCACATCAGCCTCAGCATCCAAAGATTTAATGGCTTTGGTAATAGTATTGGCGCAGGCTTGACACACCATCGAAGGAACTTTGATTTCAATAGTCATGGTTCAGGTATTTATATACAATTCTGCTATTTATTATTACTGCTAGAGACGCGCCATGGCACGTCTCTACAGCAATTAAACGAATGCCAGTGCTGGAGATTCAACCTGAAGAATCTCTCGTCCGACAGCTACCGCAACGGGACGTAAATGATTAACCAACTCCGCCATATCTTCTAAAGATAACGCTTGTCTAGCATCAGAAACGGATTTTTCCGGTTCAGGATGACATTCAATAATCAGTCCATCCGCCCCACAAGCAATGGCGGCTTTTGCTAAAGGTTCAACTAATTCTCGTTTTCCGACCGCATGGGATGGATCAACAATAACAGGTAAATGGGTTAACTGTTTTAAACCAACAACAGCCCCTAAATCTAACACATTGCGGGTGAAATTATCGAAACTACGAATACCCCGTTCACATAAAATAACGTTAGGGTTGCCATGACTTAAAATATATTCAGCCGCCATTACAAATTCTTCTATTGTTGCTGCTAAACCCCGTTTTAATAAAATGGGTTTACCCGCTTTTCCTAATGCTTTTAATAATTCAAAATTCTGCATATTGCGGCTTCCAATTTGCAGCATATCTGCATAAGTTACAACAGATTCAATTTGTTCAATAGACATTACCTCGGTCACAACAGGAATATGATGGCGTTGACTAATACCCTTTAAAATATGAAGTCCTTCCAAAGCTAGACCTTGGAAGGAGTAGGGAGAGGTTCTCGGTTTGAAGACTCCGCCTCGCAGCATTTGTACGGAAGTATGGGCGAGATGGCGGGCAACTTGTTCCATTTGTTCTAAACTTTCCACCGCACAAGGGCCACCAATGATTAATAAGTCTTGACCCCCGACAGTCACGGTATCAGAAATATTAATAACGGTTTGATGTTCAGGATGGGTTTTAGAAACGAGTTTAGCATCTAACATGGGAATTCTCCTTTTGTGTTCATAGAAACGGTAAACATTTAAAAAGCCCGAAACCTTTTTGAGGTTCCGGGCTTGGCGTTTGTGAAAACAGCAGCAAACTTTACCCAGAACCTATTCGGGGCCAAAAATAAAAGCCATAAAAGTAAGATTGGATAAAGTTTGTCATTGCTGTTTTGCTGTAAAAATAAGAAGGTTGACCATTAAAAAACCGCAGCCTTTGTTTCTGCGGTTCACTAGGGAGTTTCCATACACCAATGGATTCACTCTCTGTGAACCGTGCTACACCAAAAATAAAAGTAATAGCAATTGCGAATGGGCATGGGTGTTTTGATCAAACTTATATGTTCGTTACTACGACCTTAGCACAGCGATCGCTCAATGTCAAGCGATCACTGTAGGGTGTGTAAGCGCAGCGCACGCACCAACCCCCTTTTAATTGTTAAAATCCATTAAGATAAAAGAAGAACAAGATTGTTTCAAAAGCTAAGAGTAACCCTTCCATGACATCACAAGTTTTAGTTGAAAAGAAAAAATTAGAAAAACCGCCCTTTGAAATCCATTATTTAGGCGATCGCGCCTTGAGAACGCCTGCAAAACGAGTGTCCCGAATTGATGATGAGATTCGCCAACTCGTGCGGGAGATGTTACAAACCATGTACAGTGCGGATGGTATTGGTTTAGCCGCCCCTCAAGTCGCTGTGAATAAACAAGTGATTGTAATTGACTGCGAACCCGATAATGCTGCTAACCCGCCTTTAGTGTTAATTAATCCCACGATTATTAAAAGTAGTGCTGAAATTTCACCCTTTCAAGAAGGCTGTTTAAGTATTCCAGGGGTGTATATGGATGTAACTCGCCCGGAGGTGGTGGAAGTGTCATTTAAAGATGAAAATGGCAGACCTCGAACCCTACGGGCGACGGAATTATTATGTCGTGCTATTCAACATGAACTGGATCATTTGAATGGGGTTTTATTTGTTGATCGAGTTGAGAATCAATTGGCATTAAATGAAGAGTTAGCCAAACATAAATTCTCTCCCAAAGCTGTTAAACCCATTAAATAATATAGGATAATTCAACATGGTTGGCACTCCAAAAAGTATGGTTTTGTTATTAGGGTCTTGTATCGCTGCGATCGCCGCAGTGGGTTCGGTTTTTGAACTTTCTTCGGGAGTTCCACAACTGGGAAGTTTAACCACCAGTATTATTTTAGCCTTGAGTATTCCATTAGGTGTGTTTCTATTTTTTGCCGCCGTCAAAGATGCTCAAATGAATCAAGAATAACCTCGTAGTCAGCCCTTCAGGGCTTAATCCCCCGACTTCGTAGTCAGCCCTTCAGGGCTTAATCCCCCGACTTCGTAGTCAGCCCTTCAGGGCTTAATCCCCCGACTTCGTAGTAAGTCCTTCAGGGCTTAATCCCCCGACTTCGTAGTAAGCCCTTCAGGGCTTAATCCCCCGACTTCGTAGTAAGCCCTTCAGGGCTTAATCCCATAAACCCAACAGTAATAAATTTAATTTATGGTTATTGGTGTTAGGTTTTGCTGCTAAGTCTAGGGAAGAAAGCCCTGAAGGGCTTACTACTTTTATATCCTATGAGAGCGATCGCTAATTTTAAGACAGCATCCAATCTAATAAAATAGGATTAACTAATTCGGGGGCTTCATCCTGGGGACAATGACCGACTCCTTCTAATCGAATAAACTGTTTAACTGTTGAATACTGTTTAAATTCTTCTCCCAATTCTATCGGTTCCCAAGGATCATTTGTTCCCCATAATATTATTGCTTTACAAGGTAATTCAGGTAATAAATCCTCTGGTAATGGCCCCTGAGAATAGCGAGTAAAAGCTGCAAAAACATCGACTGCACCTTGATCTTGGGCAGGTTTTAGTAACATTTCGACTAATTCATCCGTAACGGCTTCATCTCGTTTATAGGCTTGTAATAATACTTTTTTAACAGTTTGAGGCGTTGCTAATTGTTTAAAAAAGAATTGATTAAACCAGGAATATTTTAATAACCCTTGGGCGACACTCGCTCCATAATTACGATACCAAGGAAGTTGATCCCGTTTGCGTTCATGTAATAATCTTAAAGAACAGTTTAATAAAGCAACTTCTTGAACAATATTAGGGTGATCAATTGCAGCCTGCATCACCGCAATACAACCAATAGAATTTCCCACTAAAAAAGCAGGTTCTTGAACAACTTCTCGACAAAAATCAGCAATTTGTTGTCCCCAAGTTTCAAAAGTATAACTGATTTCTTCCGTCGGTTTGGGTTTAGCTGACCCTCCAAACCCAATTAAATCTAATGCAAAAACGCGACAATGTTTTGCTAAGTCAGGGATATTTTTTCGCCAATGTCCCCAAGATGCACCAAACCCATGCACTAGAACCACCGCAGGGCCATTATTACCCTCCCTCACATAACAAATGGGGAAGCCTTTCCAAATCCAAGTTTGCGAAACAGATGAAGCAATCAACATAACTCTTAAGGTAGAAGCAGTAAAAAGTAAATAGTCTGTAAAATTTTAGCCAAAACTCATGTATTCCGTAATTGCACGGTTAACGATCGTCCCCGTTTTGTGTCAAAATTAAGAGTTGTTAATCCCTGAGTGCAGCGTAGCAAAAATAATTGATTCCTGATCAGTTAATCGTTAAGAGTTGTTGATCACGGATGACTACTGATTGTAAAATCCTCTGCTTTCGTGCACTAGGTCACTGAAATTGCTTCGGACTACATTGAAGATGAGATCAACTTTCCCTTCGACTGCTGTTGTAGACTTTCTAGGTTCTGAAATTGTCCCTGACTACGAAACGGCTAAAGTCGTAATTTTACCTATCCCCTATGAAGCCACAACCAGCTATCGCAAGGGATGTGAAAATGGCCCTGCTAGTTTATTAGAAGCTTCTCATCAATTAGAATGTTATGATGAAGAACTTGATCGAGAAGTCTGTTTTGATGCAGGAATTTTTACCCATACTCCGATTGCAGATACTCGCAATGGTAAGAGTGTTTCCGCCGAAGAAATGTTGAGTGTGACTCAACAAACTCTGAAGTCTTTAATTGAAGACCAAAAATTTGTGATTTCCATTGGTGGAGAACATAGTATTACCGCCGGGGTTGTACAGGGATATCGTCAAGGATATCAAGAACCGTTTACTGTGGTTCAAATTGATGCTCATGGCGATTTAAGACATGAATATGAAGACACAATTCATAGTCATGCTTGTGTGATGCGTCGGATTGTTAATATGGGATTACCCACTGTTCAAGTTGGAATTCGAGCCATTTGTCAAGAGGAAGCTGATTTAATTAAAGAGAAAAATTTAACGGTTTTTCGAGCTAGAGAAATGGCGTTTAATCAAGATTGGATTGAACAAGCGATCGCTAGTATTCCTACAGAAAAAGTGTTTTTAACCATTGATGTTGATGGGATTGATCCGAGTTTAATTCCTGGGGTAGGAACCCCTGAACCCGGTGGATTAAATTGGTATTCTACCCTCACATTTTTGAGGCGATTATTTGAGTCTAAAGATGTGATAGGCTGTGATGTTATGGAATTAGCTCCGGTGGTTGATTCCGTTGTTTCTGAATTTACCGTTGCTAAGTTAACCTATAAATTAATCGGGTATCAAGCGTTATCAAAGGGATGGATTAAGTCGTAAGCAGGGACAAGGGAGGGATGGGATATTCCTTTTTCCTCCCAGTAAAAATCTAATCGACTCACATCCGATCAGGTTTAGAATAAGAAAGGGTGCAGCTAGATCATCGGTTAAACCTTTGAGCCAGAAAGATGATATCTACTCAATACAATTGCACTGTTTTAAGAAGGTGAGAAGACTAACTATGCAGGGTACTTTAATTCATAGCTACGCTCCAGATTTTGAATTACCAGGAGTTGATGATGAAGTGCATCATTTAGCTCGTTATTTAGAAGAATATCGAGCCGTTGTTGTTATATTTATGTGTAATCACTGTCCCTATGTTCGTTACTATTTAAACCGTCTGAAACAGTTACAACAAGAGTATCGGGAACACGGGGTTATTTTAGTGGGTATTAATGCTAATGATGCTAGTCAATATCCTGATGATAGTTTTGAAAATATGAAAATTTTTGCGGAAGAACAGAAGCTAAACTTTCCCTATATTCGAGATATCACTCAAGAGGTTGCTCACTGTTTTGGAGCCTCTCATACCCCAGAAATTTTTTTATTAGATCATGACGGAATTATTCGCTATCGGGGATTAATTGATGATAATCCTTCCTCGGCTGAAGCCGTGACAACCCCTTATTTAAAAAATGCGATCGCTCAACTTTTCAACAACCAACCCATTACTCCAGAACATACAGACTCGATTGGTTGTTCGATTAAGTGGAGACATTGAAGTTGTCGGCTGTGTAGAGACGTCAATTAAGACTATAGCTGGTCAACTATCCAAAGAGGAGGCATGAAGCCCCGTCTCTTTAGAGCGGGGTGCTGACAAATATCCTGATATGTTGACATCCTCACCGACCTGAAGGTACGGTGATTCTTCACCACGCCACTTGTTTAAGGGGGTCGCTGAATGGGGTTGACGCTTCACCGGATGCTGCTATCTTAACGATAGTCTTAAGCCTTCCTCCACGTCCGTTTAGAGTTTGACACTCCCCACGGCTAAAGCCGGGGGATTCTTGAAGACTCCACAAACGAAGTTTCAATGGTGCTGGCAAAAACACCCTAGACGCTCAAAACAACTACCACTACGACAGGTATTGCAATTGCGCTTACTTTTAAATTGTTTTCGCTTTCCGAGTCCATCAAAATGCCAGTTAGGTACGCTCAACATCCTGCCATTATTTGCCCTTTAACTATTCCAAATCAAGTTGGGTATGTCCGTTGCCGGGATTTCTCCGTACTAGGATGAATCAACACGTAGATGGTTATTCTTACTTGCTTTGTCTTCATTATACCACTGTGGCTAAAGCCACACAATCGTTTCACGGGATTTAAAAATCCCTACCGACTTATCCCCATGTCTGAAGCCAGGGGCTTGCGTCTCGTTTTTTGGTCAGAATGTCCTTCCGCCACTTAAAAGAAAAGATTTAATTTGGAGTGCGTTCAAGGGTAGACTGATACCATTGCCTTACTTCCGCTTCCCCTTTCTCATCGTCAACCCCGCAGGACTTTCAACCTTGTTATTTGTTTCGGAGTATCTTTGATAGGGTGGGTTTTTTAACACCAACTTAATTTTAGCACAAAGCCGTCCTAGAAGTTAGGGGTTTTATACCCAATTTTCCGATAACGCCAATGTCTAGGCTAATAGTAACGATAAACCCACTTCGTTAACGAAAATTGGCGATGTTGATTACTACAGAGACTATGGGAGTATAAATGGGAACAGCGTACAAACGCATTTTACTAAAATTGAGTGGCGAAGCTTTAATGGGAGATTTGGGCTATGGCATTGATCCAGCCGTCGTTCAAGATATTGCCCAAGAAGTCGCCGAAGTTGTCAATATGGGCGTACAAGTCGCCATTGTAGTCGGAGGCGGTAACATTTTTAGAGGGGTAAAAGCCGCCGCTGGGGGAATGGATCGAGCAACAGCCGATTATGTCGGAATGATTGCGACAGTCATGAATTCCATTACCTTGCAAGATGCTTTAGAACAAATTGGAGTTCCGACCCGGGTACAAACGGCGATCGCCATGCAGGAAATTGCAGAACCCTATATCAGACGCAAAGCCATTCGCCACCTAGAACTTAATCGGGTGGTTATTTTTGGGGCGGGTTCAGGGAATCCTTTTTTCACAACGGATACAACCGCAGCATTACGAGCGGCGGAAATTGATGCCGAAGTGATTTTCAAAGCCACCAAGGTAGATGGTATTTATGATAGCGATCCGAAACAGAACCCAGACGCAAAACGTTACAAAACATTGACCTACGGCTACGTTCTCACCCATGATTTACGGGTAATGGACAGTACAGCCATTGCGCTGTGCAAAGAAAATAATATCCCTATTATTGTATTTGACCTGACTGTCCGGGGAAATATTAGCCGTGCGGTGAGTGGTGAACCTGTTGGAACCTTAGTAGGAGGTTTGTGTGAAATTACCTGATGTTGAAGATCACATGATCAAGGCGCTGGAAGCGACTCAGCGCTCTTTTAATACGATTCGCACTGGTCGAGCCAATACCAGTTTATTGGATCGAATTACGGTGGAATATTATGGCAGTCCCATGCCTTTAAAAGCCGTGGCGAATATTAGCACCCCCGATGCCACCACCATTGCGATTCAGCCTTTTGAACGCAATATGCTTAATATCGTTGAAAAAGCGATTTTACTTTCTGATATTGGGTTAACACCCAATAACGATGGTTCTATTATTCGTCTGAATATCCCCTCCTTAACCACTGAACGACGGAAAGAATTAGTCAAACAAGTGGCTAAATTAGCAGAAGAAGGGAAAGTCGCGGTCAGAAATATTCGTCGGGATGCCATTGACTCTGTACGGAAACAAGAAAAAAGTAGCGAACTCTCTAAAGACGAAGCGGCTGATTTACAAGACTCCGTTCAGAAACTCACAGATAAATACATTGCTAAAATCGACGAAGCCTTAGCAGCCAAAGAAAAAGACATCACGACTGTTTAACCTCGGTTGACTGTGTAGAGACGTGCCATGGCACGTCTCTACTGACTGTTAACAGTCAACCGAGAACATAATCCCTAAAATACCCATGACAACGATGTTTGACTGTATTATTGTTGGTGCTGGCCCAGCAGGAGGAGCAGCAGCCTATCATTTAGCAAAACGGGGACGTTCGGTTTTAATTTTGGAACGATCAGCCTTTCCGCGCTTAAAACCTTGTGGTGGGGGTGTTTCTCCTGCGATCGCCCAATGGTTTGATTTTGATTTTAGTCCGGCTATTTCCACAACCGTTGAGCGCATTCGCTATACCTGGCAATTAGATGATGCGGTGGAATCAGAAATTCCCACTCCGATGTGGATGGTGCGGCGAGACGTTTTCGATCAGTTTTTAGTGGCTCAAGCTAAAGGTCAGGGGGCAGCACTACAGGATAATACGGAAGTCACAGGAATTGAATTTAAAAGCGATCATTGGCAAGTGAACACCGCCACTGAACCCTTAACGGCGCGATATTTAATTGGGGCTGATGGCGCCAAAGGTTCCATGGCAAAATGGTTAGGTTTGAAACAGTCTAAACTGCGTCAAAGTCAATTTATGGAGGTGGCTACAACTCAACCGTTGCTACCGAGTTTTGAGTTTGGTCTGGTGAAAAATGGCAGTATTTGGGGGTTCCCGAAAGCTGATGGTTATTCCCTCAGTATTGCCACTTTTATCGGGGGAGAACCGAAAGATCTCAGCAAGGACTTACTGAATTATTCAGCTAAAGCCGGTTTAGGGAATTCGACAATTTATGAGCATCCCCTGTGTCTCTGGGATGGAGATAAAACCCTCCATACCCAAAATGCCCTAATTGCAGGGGAAGCCGCCAGTTTAGTTGACCCGCTATCGGCGGAGGGGATTCGTCCTTCTATTCTCAGTGGGGTCAAAGCCGCAGAAGCGATTGATCAAGCTTTAGGGGGTGTGGGTAATGCCTTAGAACGCTATACCCAAACAATGAAGGAAGAATGGGGTTCCGATATGGTTTGGGCTGGACGTTTAGCGGGTGCATTTTATCGGTTCCCGAAAGTGGCTTATAAAGCTGGGGTGAAAATGCCCGTCGCCACGAAAGTAATGAGTAAAATTTTCTGTGGTCAACTGCGGTATGGGGATATTGCCAATAAAGCCATTAAACAATTAATGCCATTCTAAAGCCATCCAAACAACTGCCAATCCCTGGAAAAACCGGGTTTCTGATCACCAGGAACCCGATTTTTATATCCGGCTGTGTTGGTGAGTACACTACGTTATAGTCCCTATTCATCATTCGTAATTCATCATTCGTAATTCGTAATTCCTAATTCCCTGTTCCCTAGCCAACAAAAAACTATTGATTCGGTATAAAATAGAACTGTTTTCAAGGACGCATCATCCCACCCCAAGGAAGATAATTTGAGATCAAGGTTAGGGGAAAAAATTAAATAGTCTGTTTCGCTGTGAACACTCAAGTATCTTGAGTGCTGTTTTTTTCATTATCTCAGTGAAGCTTGAAAAAGCTTGCTATAGGACAAGATCATGAATGGGCTGGAAAATACACAACAACTTCAATCTCAATTAGATCAACAGGTTTTACTGTATCGGATTACGAACCGGATTCGACAATCCCTAGACTTACCCGGTATTTTAACAGCCACCGTTGCCGAAATCCGTTCATTTCTAGGAACGGATCGGATTATGATTTATGAATTTAGTCCCGATGGCAGTGGGGAAGTGGTAGCAGAAGCTCGGTTTGGAGATCGCCTCCCGTCCTTATTGGGATTACATTTTCCCGCCGATGATATTCCTGCTTATACCCGTGAAATGTATTGTTCCCTCCGTCAACGTACCATTGTGAATGTCGCTGGGGGAACAATGGGGATCAGTCAGCATTTAGAAGAGACTGGAACCTCATCGGGGATTGATTATCGCACCCTTGATCCCTGTCATCAAACTTATTTAACCGCTATGGGGGTAGAGGCTTCTCTGGTGGTTCCGATTTTACTCCATCCCCTCAATCCGGTTAGTTCTGAGAAACCTAAGCTTTGGGGATTATTAGTCTCCCATCACGCCGAACCTCAATCTATTTCTGAATCCGATATCCACCTTGTCCAGCTATTAGTTGATCAACTGGCCATTGCTATTGCTCAGGCAAATTTACTCAGTGAAACCCAGCAACAAGCCCAACAGGAAGCCACGATTAACACCGTTGTGTCTCTCCTCCATGAACGTCCCACCATTGAACTGTTAGCGGCTTTAGAAGCAACAGTAAAAGCGTTGCAAGGGGTGGGAGGACGGCTGTATATTCAACCCAATGCACCCCATCCCCCGGAAGTCTTTACCTGGGGGAAACAGCCCCATCCTCCTGATGGAATTCCTTCAGGGATTTTAGAAGAACATCCATTGTGGCAACATTGGTTAACCAATGGTTATGGAGCCTCCTCTCAAGCCAACGCCACCCCGAATCCAGCCTTATCTGCTTGGGTGATTACGGATGTTTATAAAGAACCTCAATGGCGAGTATTGCTCCGCAATTTTCAATCAACACCGATTCGAGGAATATTAGTTTTACCGATTCAATATCGTCAACAATTATTAGGGGTTTTGACAATTTTTCGGGACGAAATTGATACCGAAACCCTTTGGGCGGGAGAATTTGACCCTAGTGTCAAACAAATGATGCCTCGACAGTCCTTTGAAATTTGGCGAGAATCTAAACAAGGTCAAGCCCAACCTTGGACAGAAGCAGAATTAACCTTAGCCAAAGCATTAATTCATCAATTTGCAATGGCTATTCAACAATATCGATTATATCAAGAAGTTCAGTGTTTAAACCTGAATTTAGAGGAGCAAATTGATGAACGAACCAATCAACTGAAACGAGCTTTAGATTTTGCTAAAACTTTAGAACGAATTACGGATCAAATTCGTCGAACGTTAGATTTAAAAACTACATTATCGTGTTTAGTCCGAGAAGTTAGAGCCTTATTAGATACGGATCGGGTCGTTATTTATCAGCTGATCAATCAACAAGCTGGAGAAGTCGTATTTGAAGATCGGCGAGACTCCATTCATTCCCTTGTCGGGATGCAAACACCGGAGGATTGTTTTCCCGAAGACATGGTGATGCTCTATCGAGAAGGACGAATGAGAGCAATTTGTGATGTTTATAATGAAAATTTAGCGCTGTGTCATCAGGAATTTTTAGAAAGTTTGGGGGTGCGGGCTAATTTAATTGTTCCCATTAACCAAGAATTGAAGATCTGGGGATTATTAATTGCCCATGAATGTACCCATCCTCGCAATTGGGAAACTGAGGAATTGGATATTTTAAAACAATTAGCCGATCAAGCTGCGATCGCCATTGCTCAAGCTGAATTGTATGAACAAAGTCGCAGAGCCGCCCAAAATGAACAAGCTAAAGCTGAACAACTGACTCATACCCTCAATGAACTCCAAAAAACCCAAAGTCAACTAATTCAAACGGAAAAAATGCTCAGTTTGGGGCGATTAGTTGCGGGGATGGCCCATGAAATTAATAATCCCATTAATTTTATCTTTGGTAATTTACTATATGCCAGTGAATATACCCAGAATTTATTAAATCTGATTCAACTTTATCAACGCTATTACCCCTATCCAACCTCGGAAATTGTTAATTATATCAGTACCATTGAGTTAGATTTTATTGCCAAAGATTTGCCTAAAATTTTGGAATCTATGCAAAGTGGAGCCGACCGAATTCGTCAATTAGTGTTATCCCTTCGCAATTTTGCCCGACTCGATCAAGCGGATTTAAAATTTGTTGATCTACATGAAGGAATTGAAAGTACGTTATTGCTGTTACAACATCGTCTCAACATTAATTCCGACGCTCCCGAAATTCAAGTTAAGCGACAGTATGGCAACCTTCCGGCGGTGGAATGTTATGCCAGTCTCTTAAATCAAGTTTTTATGAATATTCTCAGTAATGCCATTGATGCGTTAGCATTTAAAACACAAGGATCGAATCAGAATTTTTCCACCTCTGAACAGACACAACCCTGCTTAGAGATTCGTACCGCTTTGAGGGATGAAATTACAGCTTTACCGAAAATTGTGATCTCGATCATTGACAATGGTACAGGGATTCCTAACGCATTACTTCCCCATATCTTTGATCCGTTTTTTACCACAAAGCCTGTGGGCCAAGGAACCGGGTTAGGATTATCAATCAGTTATCAAATTATTGTTGAAAAACATAAAGGATCGCTGAAATGCCTTTCTCACTGGGGGCTGGGAACCGAATTTAAAATTGAAATTCCCTTGCGACAATCTCTTTCGGATGTTACCCTCAATTCCTAAATCACCCAATTGAGATTTGCTAGGATAAGCATTTTTTAACCCATATACGGAGGTCAAATCAATGATTTAAAACTCAATTTTTGTCTTATAAAAGCAGGGATCAACTTTCTTGAATATCATCAATGTGATCCTGTCTCAGGTTCGTTAAATTTCGGAGAAATTCAATTTTTTAGAATAACTTAACATCATTTTAGGCGCGAGTGTATGATCGTAAATCAGCATCAATGGGAGCAGTTACGAGAATGCTGTCGGAATGACGTTGCATTTGCTCAATTACAGGAAATTTTAAATCTGAAACTGTTACCGTGCTATCAATCTTTATCCACCATCATTGAACGCATTAATCAATGTTTGGAATTAGAAGCCCTTTTACAAACTGCTACCCGCGAACTGCAAAACTATCTGAATGTAGATCGAGTTGCCATTGTGCAATGGTATCCCCAAGCAGAAGAAATTAAAGGGAAATATATTGCAGAAACTGTTTTAACTGGGTTTCCATCTCTGTTAAATTTTGAGATTAATACTGAGGAATTATTAGGGTTTAATCTTAACCATCCATCGCAGAAAGCGATTATCATTCCAGATATTTATTATGGAGGATTTAATCAATTACTGTTACAATGGAGTATTGATTACCAAATCAGAGCTAACTTAGGGGTTCCTTTATATACAACCCAACAGTTGTGGGGATTTTTATGGGTGCAAGATTGCCACCAACGCCGAGATTGGCAACCTCATGAAATTGAATTTATCCAAGAAATTGCTAAACACTTAGAAACCGCCATTCAGCAACGAGAATTATGGCAACTAACCTCTCGACAATTAGATCAACGAAAAACTTTAACACGGGTGATTTCTCGAATTCGGAACACGTTAAATTTAGATCAGATTTTTCAAGCCACGGTGACAGAAGTTCGACAACTTTTAAATGCAGATCGGGTTGGTATTTTCTATTTTAACCCCAATTCAGGATATGGAGAAGGGGAATTTATCTCAGAAGCAGTGGTAGCTGAATTTGATTCTGCTTTAGAGAAAAAAGTCAATGATCATTGTTTTTCTGAACGATTTTATCATCTGTATCAGCAAGGAAAAATTAACGCTATTTCTGATATTAATCAAGCCAATTTACAAGACTGCCATTTTCAGATTTTAGCCGAATTTAAAATTCGAGCTAATTTAGTCGTTCCTTTATTAAAAGCTGAAAAATTATGGGGTTTACTTTGCATCCATCAGTGTAACAGCCCTCGCCATTGGCAATCAGAAGAAATAGAATTTGTGATTCAAATTGCTCAAAATTTAGAAGTGGCGTTACAACAAATTGATTATATTGAACAAGTTCAAGAACAAGCTAAAAAACTGGTACAATTAACGGAACGAGAAAAAGCAGCAGAACAGCAAAAATTATTATATCAAGTTGTTGAAAAAATTAGAAACTCCTTAGATATTGCCACTATTTTTAATACCACTGCTGCCGAAGTCCGAACCTTTTTAAATGTAGATCGAGTGGTGGTTTATCGGTTTAATTCTGATTGGTCAGGTTATTTTGTAGCAGAATCTGTGATTGAGGGATGGAATTCTTTATTTGATACCGTTCCCATGATTCAAGACACCTATTTACAAGAAACTTTAGGAGGACGTTATCGAGATAATAAAACCTATGCCGTTGATGATATTTACACCGCCGGACATGAAGAATGTCATGTGAGATTACTGGAAAAATTACAGGCGAGATCCTATATTATTGTTCCGATTTTGCAAGGACAATTTCTCTGGGGTTTACTCGCTGTTTATCAAAATTCCTATCCCCGTCATTGGCAAGATGAAGAAATTAAATTATTAGCTCAAATTGGCACTCAATTTGGAATTGCTTTATTACAAGCTGAACTTTATGCTCAAACCCAAAAAAGAGCAGAAGAACTCGCGCAAGATTTACGACAAACCCAAACTCAATTGGTTCAAAGTGAAAAGATGTCAAGTTTGGGGCAGTTAGTGGCTGGAGTTGCTCATGAGATTAATAACCCCGTTAACTTTATTTATGGAAACTTGAGTTATGTCACGGACTACACGAGAGATTTATTAGATTTAGTTCAATTATATCAAGAAAAATCCCTAAATGCTGAACCCGAAATAGAAGAAAAAATTGAGGAAATTGAATTTGATTTTATTCGGGAAGATTTACCGAAAATATTATCTTCAATGAAAGTCGGAGCCGACCGGATTCGTCAATTAGTATTATCCTTAAGAAACTTCTCCCGCTTAGATGAATCTGAGGTTAAACCCGTTGATATTCATGAAGGGATTGATAGCACCCTATTAATTCTCCAACATCGCTTAAAATCTAAACCGGAGCGTCCTCCGATTGAAATTATTAAAAAATACGGGAAATTACCTAAAGTAGAATGCTATGCGGCTCAACTCAATCAAGTTTTTATGAATATTATTAGTAATGCCATTGATGAGTTAGAATCACTGAGTAAGGAATGTTCTGAAACCCAATATTTAATGATCCAAATTCAAACCGAGTGGCTTTCAAGTACCACAGAACATCCCCTAGAACGGGTCAGAATTGCGATTCAAGATAATGGTCATGGTATCCCTGAACACGTCAGAAAACATATTTTTGATCCGTTTTTTACAACGAAACCTGCGGGGAAAGGAACGGGTTTAGGATTATCCATTAGTTATCAAATTGTTGTGGAAAAACATAAAGGGATGATTGAATGTCAAGCCTTACCAGACCAGGGAACAGAATTTATCGTAGAGATTCCAGTTCATCAACAGGGATAAACAGTTTCCTCGTTAAAGGATAAAAGCGTTCTGTTCTTGGGTATTCCATCGACCTTTAAATCGTTCTGTAATTAAGGGTTTTACCCGAAATTTAGGTGATTTTCCCGCTAAAACATCAATGCGTAAACCTGAATAGGGACGGCGTTTTTCTCGACCTAAACCTGTGCGGCCCACAAATAATAACGATTCCGCAATTGAGCGCGATTTTACACCTGTTTCGGTTTCAAAAAACTCCATTAATTGATTTCCTTCGGGGCGTTGTCGGCGTAAACTATAGCCACTTCCACCACAAATTAACCAATGAATATAGGAATCTGCAAAGCCTGTATTTCCGGTATATAAATGTTCTAAACAATGAGCATGACCATTCAACACTAAATCCACAATTGGGCGATTTTCTGTCAGGTTGCCAATGGTATTAGACACTTCATTTAAAACATAACGCAAGTTATTTCGCACAGCAATAGTTTGAGCTTGATTCCATTTTGTGGCTTCTGTAACATAAGGAGGATGATGGAAATACAGCACTCGTCCTCGCACTTCTGAAGTATGCCAAGATTCAATTAAACGTTGTTTTAACCAGTTCAGTTGTTCAAAATCAATCGTAATATCTTGAGGAGCATTCAGTTGTTTCTGAATATCCATTTTTTGTTCTTCTAATTGTTCTATTTTTTCTAAATAATCATGAACAATTTCATCGCTTTTTCCCGGCTGACCTTGAAGGATATCTAATTCTTTCATGAATTGTTGTTTTTCCAATTCAATTGTATTAGATCGTTGCTGCAATTGCGATCGCAAATCTTCCCCCTGAAGGGTATTCGGTAAGGGTTCAGGAGCATTAAAAGTATTAGAATCTAAGGCAAAAAAATCAATTTCACCATAACGAAAGGTATAGTAACGATTCGGTAAACGAGTAAACAGTCCGGGTTGATAGCACAGACATCGACCTGTATTGGTTTTAGCCGTATAATGTTGGTCTAAATGGTGTTGAAGTTGTAAAGGATTAATTGTTACTAAATAATCTAAAAACGCTTGAGCATAAGCTTTTCCTTGAAACGAACCATGCCAACCAATATCAAAATCAAATTTAGAAAATAAAAGATGACGAGGTAACCAAATCAACTGAGCTAATAAACTATAAAACCAAGGTAAATCATAATAATCATGATTACCTAAAACGGGTAAAAAAGGTAAATTAAACACCATTTGATCATAACTAATTTTTTTAGGGTTTTCACCTCCCACTAAAAATTCTCGATAGGGATGAATAAAATTATCAGGGTAATATTCACTCGAACCCACTAAATAAACGACATCTCCCGTATGAACAATAAAACGGCAATTCTCCTGATTTTCTAATAACAATTCTGCAACTTTTCGTTGAGGACTTGGATTCGGTTTATAGCCTGTTCCACTATCTCCTATCACTAAAAATGAAAATTCAGTATCCTGATTTTTTCCATCATCAATGACTAAAGAGGTTTGATCAATACCTTGATTCACAATTAACGGATCTTGCCAACGAACCCGCTCTTTCATTTTATTTATTTTTGTGGCAATGGGGGGATCAAATACAAACTGCATATTACAAAATTTTTCCCATTTAATATAAGTTTTAAAATCTCAGGAGGTGCGTGCGCGATGCTTACGCACCCTACTTTATTGTAACACTTAAAACCTATCTTAATTATTGGGTTAATTTTACCCACTCTACTATCCCATCTGCTAAAGTTATAGCTAATTTTTGTTGTTCTTGGGGATTAACAATCCATTCAAATTCCTCTGGATTAATCATAAATCCTAATTCCAGTAAAACCGATGGCGCGACAGTAGGACGAGTTAAGGCTAAATTATTCCAAAAGACCCCATAGGAAGGACGGTTTAATGCCTTTACTAAATAGTGATGTAAAAATGCTGCTAAACTATGAGCTTGGGGGTTATACCAAAAGGTACTCACTCCTTTTGTTTTAATCGCATCTCCATTATCGGGTAAAGCATTATAATGAATAGAAATTGATAAATCCGGTTCCTGTTGATTAATCATTTTTACTCGGTCTTGAGGATACAAATCCTCATCCCCTTGGCGGGTCATAAAAACTGAAGCACCCCGTTTAATTAATTCGGCTTCTAATAGTTTAGAAACCACTAAATTAACATCTTTTTCAGGATAACCTGTTGGCCCTTTTGCCCCTAAATCATTTTGACTCCCATGACCTGGATCAATTAAAATATTTAATCCCGATAAAGGTAAATTAGACTGTAATTGCGGGGGATTTTTGAAAGATAAAACTAAGGTTGTCCCCTCATAACGCAATTTATAACCCCATTGTTGTTTTGTTTTAAAATGAAAGGTATATTGCACCGCATCTTGTGCTTTTTCTCCCAAAGGAAATAACACAGGTTGCCAATCCATACGGGAAATTAAAGCATTATCATTAAAACGAATTGTATCCGTTTGAGCCGTTGTATTATAGAGGGTTAAAGTGAAACTTTGATCTTCTTGTTTAACCGTTATCGGAACAGGTGTTTGGAGGGGAAATGACACTTCTAACCAGTCTCCAACTTGGCGAGAACTTGCACTTCTAATTAAAGAATTCGGGGGTATGGGTTCGGTGGTAATTCGGGTTTCATTTGCTTTAATCCAGCCCCCATAATCAAGGCGTAAAAACTCCCCTTGTCGTCCTATAATTTGAGCACGAGTTCCTTTAGGTAAGGGGGTTAAACGAGAATTATCGGTACTAGGCCCCGTGCGTGCAGTTCCTTCCTCCACAATCACTTCAGCGATTTCAAATTGAGTGGGAGAAAGAATAGAAATTTGCCCGGTTGCATTTTGAGTCAGGGTCTGATTATTCAGGGTTAATTGATACTCAGGTTTGCCTAAATCTAATATTTTTTTATCGGCTGAAAAGCTTAAATTGTTTGCAATGACACCACAACCTTGATATTTTACAGTATTGGCTTTGATAGGTTGATTCTGTCCGGTTAAAACGGCTTTGTTATCGGGTAATTCTAAGCTTTGAGATTGTGAGGATAACGGAATTGTTTGTTCCGCTAATTTAACAGAAACCGTTGCCTTTGGTGGAGCGATCGCACTAAAACAAACAAGCTCCCCTGGAAGTATAGCGATATTCTCAGAGGGAGTCAATGAATCCTTTAAAAAGCTTACGGTTTCTAAGGGAGTAGCTTCCGTTGAAATTCGAGTAATATTGAGTTTGATTTTTTGATTTTTATAGCGTAGAATGAAAGTGTTTTCCCCAAGCTGCAATTGAACCGTGGGTGCAAAGTGACCAGCAGGACTTCGGGAAATAACTTGACCATTAATTGACACTTCTCCTTCCTGTGCAGCCGTTCCAATTAAAAAAATACGGTCAGATGTTGTTTTGTGATCATCGGGTGGATAAGCAACATATAAAGGTTGTTCTGCCGATATTGAAGATGACAAAGCCAAACTGATCATGGCTGTTAATCCTAGAATCTGTTTCATGAGTGTCGTTTGAATTCGTTCTCAACTTATTTTATCCGTTTAGGGAGTATGATACTACCCTTATTTTCTCCCTCTTTTGATCAAGTTTAATTTTTATTGCCTGATGCAATAAAAATTGAGCAAAAAAAGCAGCTAAGTTAGGGTATTAGGGTGCAGCCAAGAAAAATAGCCATAAGGAAGCCTACCATGAATCATGAGTTTTTTAGCTTAACTGAAGATGAGTATATTGTTAAGCTAGGGAAAGATACCTTCACAATTTCACGATTAAAAGAATTAATTGCGATTCAGTTTGAAGAGCATATTATGAATTACGGAGACTTTTTTAATTTGACATTTTCTCCAGCCAAGCATGATGCTTTTTGCTTTGATATGCGAAGTGTTCAGTTAATGTTTCCGTTTGAAGGAATGAGTGGTTATTTATTACCATTGGGTTCTAAAGATTGGATTTCAGGTCAGGTCAGAATTCAAGCCAATTTAAACTCAGATCCCGAAACTTTGAATCAAAGTTTTTCCGTCGAGATTCAGTTTGCAGCCGATGAACCGCGATTAATGAATCTCTTTCATTATCCTAGCGATTTTCAGGAAGAACCTAATTCTAATCACAAAATGTCGTCCTGTCATTTAGTCCATCAATCCTAATTGGGAATACTCTTAATTCTTAAATTCCCAAAAATTTCATCTACGGCTTGAATCAAATTCAATTCTCTCTAACCATCAGGGTCTTCAATAACCAATCATCGCCTCAATCCCATATAATTTGAATTTTGTAAAATTAAAAATAATAATAAATTAAACTTCACTTAAAATTTAAGCTAATTTTGTGAGATAATTCAAAATATTGGGTGTATGAGCAACACACACCCATCCTACTGAGTTGAGGCGTTAAACCGATGAGTGAATTATTTGTTAAGTTGGAACAGGATGACGATATTGTCATGTTGGGGAAGGATACGTTTACGGTATCCAGGTTGAAAGAGTTAATGGCTGAGAATATGAGGAGTAAACTGTTTGGTCAACCCTCGTTAGCTTCTTCATTATGCCAAAATTTGAAAATAACAGATAAATCAATAGATCTAGACTTACACGAAATTACATTAGTGTTTCCACCTAAAGGGATAGGCTGTCAGTTACTCAAGCTACAGTCTGGTAAGTGGATTTCAGGTAAAATCAGATTTCAAATTGATGTAGATTATAGATATATTCCTCAGAATCGAGGTTATAACAATAAAGTAATTACAGCGTTAGAATTTGCTCCCGATGAAATAACATCTAACGAAACAGAAGAACAACAAAACTCTAATTCCAATGAAAATTTAGATGAAATTAGAGCCAAATTAAACCAAATCAACGCTCTTTAATTGTAGGGTGCGTAAGCGCAGCGCACGCACCCATATTTTATTAAAATCAATCAAAATCATCAAAAACATCGAAGAATCTATCAATCAAATCGCCCAACTAATTAATTTACCCCTTCCTCCTCAATATCATCAAAGTGTAATTGCTAATTTAGAAAGAATAGCTGCGATCGCATCCCGAATTAACAACTTTTCCTGACCTGATAATATAGAAATAGCTCCGATTTTTAATCCCGACCCGACCTGTGATTATCTCAAGGGTAATTTTAGAAGAACAAGGAATCATTCAAGCTAAAATTGTTAATAACCGATGTTGATCGAAAGGGTATGGGGGAAACCTTATAAAATTACAAAAGGGTTTCATTCCTGTAATAATAAGAGGTAGAATAATCTGCAACTCTATGTTCCAGAATTCCATGAACGCTGAGACGTTAAGGAAGTGAGTTAGTCATTTTGGTGAGTCTGGTCAAAATTTAGCGTGATCTAAATCTAGGTTTGATTGTGATTGATGTCACATTAGGAACCCTGATCAATGGGCTCTGCGAAACGGGAAACTATCAAGACACAATTCAGCCAAACGGTAACAAATACGGCTCAGATCCCTTAGAATTAAAGACAATTCATCCAGTATTTTAGGGCTGACTTACTAGAGTCCAGATTGTCATTAGAAATCAACGGGAATCTTTGGGTAAAGTGTTTGAGGTTTAGGGGGAAATCTAAACCCAGGGGAAGAAGCAAGAGTGGATCACGGTAAATCAGCTTGATAGGGAATGAAATCAGATGATGAATCTTGAATACAGCGACGAACAACAGAGCGATTTTGCACGGCTGATGAGCCATAATATTTTATTTGATAAATTGCCCATTGAGGTGCAAAAATGGGCTGAAAGTTTGCCCTGGAATCAACGGCGTTATGTCCTTTCTTTATGTTATATTTTATGTGCATCTTCCCCAGAAAAACAAGCGGAATTTTTAGATGAATATACCGCCGACGGCTTAATGGCGAAGATGTTAGAAGATATTGATACGCTGCAACGAATCAAACAATATCTCAGTTGTTTTCGGATTAAAGCTGCCTTAAATGAATCAGTTTTACGCGGTTATATTCGGCAATTTTATATTCATTCTGCCCAAGATGCTCGTTGTCAACCTGGTCAATATTTAGAGTCGGCGTTAAAGTTAGCCTTAAGTCCGAAAGATAAAGATAATGTGTTTAATTATATTCTCGGATTTGAACTGATTAAACTCATGTTTCAAATGAGTTGGCTACAACAGGAACGACTGTCTCGATTACAAACCAATCAGGACTATTTTATCAAAAATTATCTCAAGCCAATTCAACACGCCCATCGAGTTAATGGGATTATTGTTCCTAAAGACGAACGAGTCTTTTTTGCTAAACGAGATTTCTATGTCCAGAAACCCGAAATTAAACCCAGAACCTTAATTGAATTAGTCATGGCAACCTTTACAACCAGCCAAGTCATTGCTTGTGGATTTTCTTTGACTCGTCATAGTCGAGCGTTTGAGTTTGATTATGATTATATTTTTAATTCTAACGAACCCGACAGCATTTTTCCCTGGGGTTCAGAATCCATGTTAGGATAAAAAATGGCTCTTATTTTGTAACAGCCAAAATCCCTAAATTTAAGGTTCAAACTAAAGGTAGTTTAATTAATTTATTGGTTTTCTATTGATTGGCCGTTTACACTCCGCCCAGGAACTGAACTATGCTCTTATCCAAAGGTTTTGAAGTTGAAATGTATACAGGAACTCCCCAGGGCGATATTGTGGGGCTGTCCGATAAAATTGTTGCGGACTTAGAAGGATTTGTCCGAGAACCTGATAGCCGAAACGTCGAATATACCACCGCCCCCCTGTGTAATTATGATCGGTTGTTGTGTGCCTTGGTTCGACCTCGGCGGATACTACGAAACTATTTACAACAGTTGGGAGACTATACCCTGTTACCCGGAAGTACATTATCCCTGGGAGACACAAAACATTTTTACCGATCTGATCCGCAAAATCCCTATCATACTTATATTGAACAAACCTACGGTACCGATGTCGTCACCGCCAGTATTCATATTAATGTTGGCATCGCTGACCCCGAACAGTTAATGCAAGCCATTCGCTTAGTGCGGGTTGAAGCTCCCCTTTATTTAGCGATGAGTGCCTCTTCTCCCTTCTTAGGGGGTGAAGTCACGGGGTATCATTCCACCCGTTGGCATCTGTTTCCCAAAACTCCAGCCTATGTCCCCTTATTTGAAAGCCATCGCCACTTTATTAACTGGACAGAAGAACAACTTCAAAAAGGAACCATGCAAAATGTTCGTCACCTGTGGTCATCGGTACGGCCCAATGGCGATCGCCGTCCCTATAATTTAAACCGTCTGGAACTCAGAATTTGTGATTTGATGGTTAACCCCATTGCCTTGTTAGCAGTCACAGCTTTATTAGAAGCACGCCTTTGGCAACTGTTAGAGAACCCTGACCTAGATCCACTCCAACACAGTGAACTTCCGGCAACCCGTCGTGCTGAAGATTTAGTTGCCCTCAGCGATGAAAATGAAATCCAAGCCGCCCACCATAGCTTAGATGCCCAATTGCGACATTGGAAAGATGGACGTTTAATCACCGCCAGAGATTGGATTGAACAACTGTATCAAGAAGTTTGGCCGATTGCCAAAAAACATGGGTTTAGCTGTTTTTTATCTCCGGTGAAAAAATTACTGCGAGAAGGCTCTACAGCCCAACAATGGGTGAATTTGTCCCAACAGGGTTGGGAAACCCGTGCTATTGTTCAGCACGCCATTCAAAAGATGGAACAGCAAGAGCAAGAGTTTGAAGATCAGATTTGCCAACCCCTTGTGGCCTAAAAAAGGCCCATTTTTTGATGAGAATATCTTATCGATAAATTTCTTTACAAAACATAAAGAAAAACTATAGATTGTTACTCGGACTAGGGGGTGATTAACCCCTTAATCCCTTGTTTCCTTGTCTAATTACCTCATGCCTCACGTTGTCTTAGTTCAGCCCCAAATCCCACCCAATACCGGGAATATCGCGCGTACCTGTGCAGCCACCTGTACCCAACTCCATTTAGTCGGGCCATTAGGATTTGAAATTAGCGATCGCTACCTGAAGCGAGCCGGATTAGATTATTGGCCCTATGTGTCCTTAACCTATCATCCCGATTTCTTCACCTTTGAGAGTTATCATCAACAACACAGTGGACGTTTGCTGGGATTTAGTACCAGAGGTGCTTCCAACTATGCCCAGTTTCAGTTTCAAGATTCAGACTGGCTACTGTTTGGAAGTGAAACCACAGGACTTCCCCCCGATGTGTTGGACGCTTGCACCGCAACCGTTTATATTCCAATGGCCCAGCCCGGAGTTCGGAGCTTGAATCTCTCCGTGAGTGTTGCCATTAGTTTATTTGAAGCCCGCAGACAATTGGGTTACTTGGCTTAAAATCGGTGACTCAAAACCCCCGGTTTTAGGAAAAATTTCTGTGATAACTTTTTTTTATAAATACCCGGATTCAATTGACCCCCAACAGTGATAGATTTTATTCATCTAAACGGGTGTTTTTTTGCCCGGGTCAAAAAAGCCCAAACCCTTAATTGAACTCGATCTGAGGTTCTTCACCGTTAATTTGCGAGGCATCTGACAAGCTAATCTCCATAAATTCAAGGGATTCCATTCCTATTGTATTTCTGGTAGAAACTGGTGTAGATTCTCATCTGGACTCTTGTAACAGAGTTCACTTAATCTTTAAAGTTCCTCGACCCTCAAGGGTTATTGTTGTTAAGAACGTTAGTTTTCAGGGTTTGCCTTTCTATGGAACTTTCGCTTTTCTTGCCGAAATTGAAAAAGCAAGGTAATCTGACGTAATCAGGATTATTGTCAGTGATTTCAATCAATGATTAATGTGATTAGATCTACTGATATTACGTTCTTGAGCGGTTCGAGGACAGTTCAGCGCTTCTCCATAGGAGGTCGTTCTTTGAAAGGAACAGTTCCAAATCATGATCAACCTGTTGCCATGCCTAATTTAGATTTAGATTCCGGTTTAGATTTAGATCAGAGTGCAACAGGGCAGACCAAACAACAGGTCTCACACTCTGGCAGTTATAAGGTTCGTACCTCTGTCGCATTTTTGGGTTTAGCCATTGCTTCTGGGATTCTCAGCAATCAAGCCAATGATTATGCCGTGGCGGCAGAGTTATCCAATCCTGATCCGAATCCAGCCTTGCAGTCATCTGCCGCGATGACCGATGCGTCTCCCAATCAAGTCAATATGGACTCTGGGGAACAAGCATCTCAATCGGAGTGGCAGCCGTCCCTGTTACGAACCGTTTCCGGTCTCAATGCAGGCGAGAACGTTGTCAACAGCAGCAGTCAATCTCCTGATGTCGGGCTAGAAAAATCGGATCGAACCGATGTAGAAGCAGTTTCTACACCAGAGTCTCAGCCTAGTGTTTCCTCGGAATCGTTGCCTCAATCGGTTACACTGAACGAATCTCATCCCCCATCCATTGGGCAGATTCGTCCCTCCCATGAAGTTGAAACCTCAGCAACTCAGAACTCTTTAGATCCATCAGTGGAGGTTTCAGAAACGCCCTCTGAAGCAACTCAGGAATTGCAGCCAAACCATACGGCTGAGGGGAATTCCTTAGATACGCTCTCCCAAGAGATGTCTGGAGCGTTTGTGATTCCGACCGATGCCAGTAACCCAACCGTTACAGAAGTTTATCAGGTGGGTTCGGGTGACACCTTAGATCGGATTGCTACACTGCACAATGTTTCTGTAGATGCCCTGATCAAGGCAAATCAACTAACAGATCCCAATGTTCTTAGTGTTCATCAAAGTCTAAAAATTCCTAAGCAACTGGCGAGTAGTTTTTCTAGCAGTCCATCTTCTCCGGTACCGAATTCTGGGCCAGATTCTCAGATTCGTTTAGAGGCTTCCCCCTCTTCACAACAGCTTTCCCCAACCACAGACTTAAGTGCTTTAGGCGGGAGATTACCTCAAGCCGTACTTCCAGCCGTCATTCCCTCAGAACTCAATAGCAAGGGTTCTTCAGTCACCGATTTTCCGAAGGAAGCGGTTGCCACCTTGAGTTCAATTCCGACCCACAGCACTTTAAATCAGCTATCGTTAAACCAATTAGCTTCCCGTGCGGTCAATGGGGTTGAGTCTCCTACTCCCGTTGCGGCTGAAGCGGTTTCCATTCCTGTTGAAGCAGAAAAATCTTCCCTGTCTCAACAGATGGCCGTTCAACAGGTTTCTGTCCGTAAATCAGAAGCCGTCAACAAGTTGTATTCGGATCGCCTGAGATCTGAAGTAGAACGCCTGCGAGAGGAATATAAAGCCCAGAGTGGCTATCAGGTGATGAATGTATCCTTAGAGTCAGGTGAAGAGTCAACGGTTAAAACCTTAACCTCGGTGACGACGGCTCCTAGACATCGGCAAAAACGGATTAATCCTGAGTTTAATCCTCAAGCGTATTCCCAGGAAAAAGCCACTCAAGTTGAACAGGACTTATCTGCTCAACAGTTGGCGCAAGTGTCTGGGAATGCCAATAGAACTCCATCGACTCAACTGCAACCGGAGTCCAGACGTTCGGTGGTGGCTACGGCTCCTATCGGGGCTAAAGGCTACGATCCTTTAAATAACCCTACCTTGGGTCAGATGGTTTCTCCGCAGTTACCGCCTCTGCCTGGGCCAGATGCTTACTTGCCCAATGGTTCCATGCGCTTCAATGGCTATGCTTGGCCTGCTGCTGGGATTCTGTCGTCTCCCTATGGTTGGCGCTGGGGACGGATGCACCGGGGAATTGATATTGCTGGCCCTATCGGAACTCCGATTTTTGCGGCGGCTCCTGGGGTTGTGACCTATGCAGGATGGAATGATGGCGGTTATGGCAATTTAGTCGAAATTGAACATCCCGACGGCAGTTTAACCGTTTACGCCCACAATGATCGCGTCCTGGTCAACGAAGGCCAAAAAGTGGCTCAAGGGGAGCAAATCTCCGAGATGGGAACTACAGGTCGCAGTACAGGGCCGCACCTGCACTTTGAAATTCATCCCAAGGGAGAAGGTGCGGTTAACCCGATTGCCTTCTTGCCTCCCGACAGTTCAATGGTGTCTCAGAATTATTAGGTTTGGGTGAACGGTTGACCCATACCTGATATCTGACTTCTTAAACCCCCTAAAAAAACTTTAAACAGGGGGTTTACTTTTGGGAAAAAGTTGTGCTATATTAATAAATCGTGAATCAATCAAGGCTCAGTAGCTCAGTGGTTAGAGCAGGGGACTCATAAGCCCAAGGTCGCAGGTTCAAATCCCGCCTGAGCCATGTCAACGAAATAGTATAACCCTCTACTGTAGAGCATTGAGTCAGTCAGATGATGGCTGACTTTTTTGACAAATCTTGTCTAACTGTACTCATTTCGAGTATGATATAATTGTAATAAATTGTAAAACAATCAAAAAATTAGGATTAACACTATCCTAATTTTCTTGAAGGAAACTTTACCATCGTCAGTTTAAGGAGTATTATTCATGGCTGAGTGCCTGCGTGTTGGCCAAGTCGCCCCCGATTTTACAGCGACGGCTGTTGTTGACCAAGAATTTAAAACGATTAAACTCTCTGACTATCGGGGTAAGTATGTGGTTCTGTTCTTCTACCCCTTAGACTTTACTTTTGTTTGTCCGACTGAAATTACCGCTTTTAGCGATCGCGCCGAAGAGTTTACAAAACTCAACACTCAAATTCTCGGCGTGTCTGTAGATAGCGAATTCTCTCACCTGGCTTGGATTCAAACTGATCGTAAATCCGGTGGTGTAGGTGATCTGAACTATGCTTTAGTAGCTGACCTGAAAAAAGAAATCAGCACGGCTTACAACGTTCTTGATCCCGATGCCGGAATTGCCCTGCGGGGTCTGTTCATCATTGACAAAGAAGGGGTAATTCAACACGCCACGATCAATAACCTCGCCTTTGGTCGCAACGTGGATGAAACTCTGCGGACACTGCAAGCCATTCAATATGTTCAAGCCCACCCCGATGAAGTTTGCCCTGCGGGTTGGCAACCGGGTGATAAAACCATGATCCCTGATCCCGTCAAGTCCAAAGAATTCTTTGCTGCGGTCTAAGATTATTCCCGACAAAAAACCATTCACAACCCGTCTTAACAATTGTGTGAAGGCGGGTTTACTCTATTTTATAAGATTGTTTTAAACTGGGAAGAGTAATCAACAACAAACTCTTATGCTGACTTCTAACGATTTTACAGGTTTAATTAATCGCCGATTTTGGAATAACTTTTTTCCGATCCCCGCCACCAGTAATTTACAGTTGGGGATGAAAACCCCTGATTTTGCATTACCCGATATTACCAATGGTCAATTAATTCGGCTGTCTCAATTTCGAGGCGATCGCCCTGTAATTTTGGCTTTTACCCGCATTTTTACAGAAAAACAATATTGTCCTTTTTGTTATCCCCATATTAAAGCCCTGAACGAACACTATGAAGAATTTGTTCAACGGGGAGTGGAAGTGTTAATGATTACGAGTACCGATGAACGTCAAAGCAAAATTGTCGTCAAAGATCTAGGATTAAAAATGCCATTGCTAAGTGATCCAAGCTGTGGCATTTTTGGATTGTATCAAGTAGGACAAGCTTTGGGTGCACCCTTACCTGCTCAATTTGTTTTAGATCAAAAGGGTATTTTGAAATATAAACATTTGTTTTCTTTTTTGGATCACAATGCCAGTATTAAAACCTTACTGGAAGTTATTGATCCTCTCGCAACTCAAACAGTTTAAAATCGGTGACTAAACAAACTGGATTACCCTGTTGATCATAACCCCAATAGGAGGGATAACACCCTTCTCCCCAACCGGAATGAAAGGCAATAATATTCAATCCGGTTGATTCTTCTAAGCAGAAATTTGCCCAATCCCAAGTATCCAGATAGGTTTGATCTAAGGTTTGATCTAACTGATGATAATAGGTTTCAAACTCAGTTGGTGACAGGGAAGATAGCCGTTGAACAACTTCGCCATCCATAAAACATCCGGTTCCTGAATCCACAGGATAACCGCATTCTGACTCTCCCTGAAAACAGGCTGCTAATTCCCATGTTACCGCAGGTTGATCTTGAAGGACTAACATTGCACAGGCAACTCTTTGCTCTTTTCGGTCATGGAATGTGGCAATACTGAGTTTAACCGGATAACGACCTACGGGCAGGGGTTGAGTCAAACACAGATGAGGATTAAGGGTCACTAAAGGATCACAAACGGCAATTTTTCCAGTGGTTACAACTAATTCACCGATGGTCTGAACAGAATAGGTGACTTGATCTGTATGGTGATCAAGGGGGGTTGGGAACCAATAACCAGTTGGAAATGCTTGGGTCAAGTCGGTGGGGTTCATCCTTTCTACCTGCCTTCTAAGAGAAAATTTGATAATTTGTCCTTTTACTTTTCAAGGAAACCGTTTTTAGGTGTAAAGTTCGGTTGTCATTGTAACGAATTATGGTTAAATTTTAGACATTGACAGAAATATTCAAGAGTTCTATGATGATGTGTTTTACCTAATGCAGAGTCAGGTGTTGTAAACAGGAGAAGCATTTAGGCAAACAATAAGGAAAACAATAAGGAAAACAGCAAAAACTCTCTGACTGAATGTTATGCTGAACAGCAAACGATCATCAGTGCAGGAACATAGAAATTACTGGATGATTAACTTTTTATTTTCTCATCCCCTTGCTGGCAATTGGCTGGGTTAAATAAGCGTTAATACTTATTAAATTTTCTCAACCTTAATTTATGGTTAATTTGATTACCAATATACAACCCACCCTAGATTTTATTCCTCCTAATTTTAATCCGTTTATAGTAAAAATCTGCCAATGGGGGGTTCCATTTTGGATTAAATGGAAAACGCCGTTAGTAGAGATTAAAGGAGAAAAAGTTGAACGCTTAGTGAATCTTTATCAACAGTTCCAAAGCGGAAAAATTCGATTTTTATTAGCGTTTCGTCATCCCAATACAGATGATCCGTTTTGTATGAGTCAATTGTTATGGCGATTTGTTCCTGAAACTGCGAAACAACAGGGAATTGCTTTATCTCATCCAATTCATGCTCATTTTATGTATGATCGAGGGATTCCCTTATGGGCGGGACAATTTGTGACTTGGTTATTTCCAAAGTTAGGAGGAACGTCAATTTTAAGGGGAAAAGTTGATCGATTAGGATTACGTTCTGCGAGAGATTTATTTCTAACCGGTCAATTTCCTTTAGCTGCTGCACCGGAAGGGGCAACGAATGGTCATAATCAAAGTATTAGTCCTTTAGAACCTGGAATTGCTCAATTAGGATTTTGGTGTGTAGAAGATTTAGAAAAAGCAGAACGAACAGAAGAGGTTTATTTAGTTCCCATTGGAATTCAATATTTTTATATTCAGGATAATTGGGACGGTTTAGAAATATTAATTTCTCAATTAGAAAAAGATTGTAACCTCCCTCAAGGAACTGAAGATTTAACTGTCACTTCTCTCTATAGCCGTTTAATGCGATTAGGAAATTATCTATTAGATACGATGGAAAATTTTTATCGCCAATTTTATCATCGTAGCATTCCTCAAGATGAAACCCTTGATTTTTCAGACCGTTTGAAACGATTATTAGATATTGCGTTAACTGTTTCTGAAGAATATTTTAATCTGAAACCAACGGAAGATTTAAGTAGTCGTTGTCGTCGTTTAGAACAAGCAGGTTGGGATTGTATTTATCGATATAATCTTAAAGGAAATGATAACTGGTCGGCGGTAGAATTGGGATTAGCAGATCGGGTGGCAATTGAAGCGAGTTTGAGAATGTGGAATATGAGATTAGTGGAAAGTTTTGTGGCGGTAACGGGTCGTTATATTCGAGAAAATCCCACGTTTGATCGGTTTGCAGAAACAACTTTAATTGTTTGGAGAATGATCAATCAGTTAAAAGGTAACACTTCGATTAAGCCTCCTAATTTAGGAAAAAAAAGAGCTAAATTAACCGTCGGAGAACCGATTTCTGTCAATCAAAAATGGTCAGATTATCAAACAAATCGTCGGCAAGCGGTTGCGAATTTAACTCAAGATTTACAGAATGCTTTAGAACAGATGATTGAGCATTAAATTTCAAGTCATCGGATGGGTGGGGAGAGCCCGCCCCTACACACCGAAGGTTGTTTTTTTAGGGTTAATCATCGTAATCCTGCTTTTATACAATTCCTTTATACTTGCTATATAATAAATTAAGCCAACCTCAAATGAGGAGAAGTAAGAATGTCAATTACCGCAGAACAACTAGAGGCTTTAATGCCCGATGGGACTCAGGTTGAAAGTGAGTATATAGAAATGGAAAGTACGTTACATTATCTTCAGTTGGCATTATTAGTATCTTGCTTAGATTGGTTATGGAGAGACAGAACAGACTATTTTATTGGGGCAAATTTAACCATTTATTTTAGTCGTCAACAACTGAGAAATCGAGACTTTCGCGGGCCGGATTTTTTCTTGGTAAAAAATACTGATAAACGTCCGAGGAAATCTTGGGTGGTTTGGGAAGAAGAAGGGAAATATCCCGATTTAATTATTGAACTGCTTTCCAACTCAACGGCAGAAATTGATAAAACGACTAAAAAGAATTTATATCAAGATCACTTTAGAACCCAGGAATATTTTTGGTTTTCTCCCGATGATTTAGAATTAGTTGGTTTTAAATTAGTTGGACAGGAATATGAAGAAATTATTCCGAATGCCGCCGGATTATTAGAAAGTGAAGTCTTAGGATTATGCCTGGGAATTTATCAAGAAAAACTACGCTATTTTACACCAGAAGGTGATCTTGTTTTGACTCCTGAAGAAGCTGCATTACAAGCTGAAAATCGCGCTGAACGTTTAGCCGAACAATTACGATCTTTAGGCATCGAACCGATAGAATAACGGCATTTTCAAAAGTCTTGTAGAGACGCGCCATGGCACGTCTCTACGGGGGTTGAAAAATTCTCAAAAAATGGTTAACCCTTGAGTGATGACCCCCTAACCTGCTATGGTGATTATTTGTACCCTTAAGTTTCTTAGCAACATCTCTTATAAAATTTCCTATGGTTAGTTTTTTACTCGAAGTTGGTACAGAAGAATTACCAGCAACCTTTGTGGAAACCGCCATTCAACAATGGCAACAAAAAATTCCCGCCAGTCTCAAAGAACAGTTTTTAAGCTTTGAGTCCGTTCAGGTCTGGGGAACACCACGACGGTTAGCGGTATTAATTGAAGGACTTCCTAGCCACCAACCTGACCGGGAAGAAGAAATTAAAGGCCCCCCAGCATCGACCGCTTTCAAAGACGGAAAACCAACTCCGGCGGCGGAAGGATTTATTAAAAAACAGGGTGTGACCTTAGAAGATTTAGAAATTCGTCCGACTTCTAAAGGGGATTTTATCTTTGTTTTAAAGAAAATTCCGGGTCGATTAACCGCAGAAATTTTAGCCGAATTAACTTCAGAATGGATTACAAAATTAGAAGGAAAACGGTTTATGCGTTGGGGGGATGGAGATTTAAAATTTCCCCGTCCGATTCGGTGGTTAATTACGTTATTGGATGATCAAGTTTTACCCGTTACATTAGTTAGTGGTTCCGAAGAAATTAAAAGCGATCGCATTTCCCAAGGACATCGAGTTTTACATCCAGAACCCATCACCATTTCCCATGCTAAAACCTACGCAGAATCTCTGAAACAAGCCTTTATTGAAGTTGATCCCCAAGACCGGATTCAGACGATTCAAAAAGAAGTTGAAATTGCTGCTAATAGTGTAGGAGGACAGGCAGAAATTCCCGAAGATTTATTAGCAGAAGTTGTTAATTTAGTGGAATGGCCTACGGCTGTTGTCGGAACCTTTGATCAGGAATTTTTGAATTTACCTGCGGAAGTGATTAAAACCGTCATGGTGACCCATCAACGGTATTTTCCCGTATTAACAACAGAAACTCAAAATTCATCGCCGTTAAAACCCTATTTTATCACAATTTCTAATGGAGATCCAGCTAAATCCGATTTAATTGCCGCCGGAAATGAACGAGTTATTCGGGCGAGGTTAGCTGATGGTCAATTTTTCTATAAATCGGATTTAAAAACGCCTTTAGAAAGCTATTTACCTGCTTTAGAAGCGGTAACATTTCAAGAAAATTTAGGTTCAGTTCGAGATAAAGTCAATCGGATAGGTAAAATTGCTAATTGGATTGCAGATCAACTGAATATCAGTGAATTGGATCGCAATTTAATTCAACGGGCTGCATTATTATGTAAAGCGGATTTAGTCACCCAAATGGTGTATGAGTTTCCCGAATTACAAGGGGTAATGGGAGAAAAATATGCTCGTGAAGGAGGAGAACCGGAAGCAGTTGCAACAGCGATTTTTGAACATTATTTACCTCGCAGTGCTACAGATAATTTACCTCAAACTTTAGTGGGTCAAGTGGTGGGTTTAGCGGACAAACTTGATACCTTAGTCAGTATTTTCGGTTTGGGGATGTTACCCACAGGTTCCTCTGATCCTTTCGCCTTACGTCGGGCAGCAAATGCAGTGATTAATATTATTTGGGTGGCAGATTTACCGTTGAATTTATATCAACTATTGAAGCAAATTTCAGCCGATTTTGTCAATACATTTCCCAATGCCATGCTAGGGTTAACCCATCAATTAGATGATTTTTTCCTGCAACGGATTAGAACCTTATTACAGGATGAAAAAGCCATTGATTATGATTTAGTTAATGCGGTTTTAGGAGACAATGATCTCGAATATAAAGAACGGGCGTTACAGGATTTATTGGATGTCCGAGATCGAGCGTTATTCCTACAAACTATCCGCAATGATGGCACATTAGACCAAATTTATGAAACCGTTAATCGTTCTACTCGGTTAGCCAAACAAGGAGATTTAAACACCCTAGAATTGCAACCGGACAAAAAGGTTAAACCGGATCTTTTCCAAAAATCTTCTGAACAGGAATTTTATCAAGCATTGGTGCAGTTAGTTCCCAAAACCCAAGCATCTCAAACAACGCGAAATTATCGTCAATTAGTCGAAGCATTAGCAGAAATTACCCCGACGGTTAGTAGCTTTTTTGATGGCCCAGAAAGTGTTTTAGTGATGGATGATGATCCAAATATTCAACGTAATCGTTTGAATTTATTAGGATTATTAAGAAATCATTCCCGTGTTTTAGCTGATTTTGGAGCAATTGTAAAAAGCTAAAAAAAGATCACAGTCCCCCTTAAAAAGGGGGATTTAGGGGGATCAAATCGAGGATCTCTCGAATACAATCAAAAAAATTTGTCTGGTGCAATAACATTATTTATGCTCAAAGCTCATATCATCGGTTTAGGAAAATCTGGAAATGCCGCAGCCCAGTTATTAAAATTACAAGGATGGGATGTTAGTTTAAGCGATCGCAACAATTCGTCTCAATTAGAACCCCAAAAACAACAATTAGAAAGCGAAGGAATTGTTGTTAATTTAGGAGAGAATTTTCAACCGGATGAGTCCTTAGATTTAGTGGTGGTTAGTCCTGGGGTTCCTTGGGATATTCCAGGGTTAAAAACCGCCAGAAATTTAGGCATAGAAACCATTGGAGAAATGGAATTAGCTTGGCGAAATCTGCGAGATGTGCCTTGGGTTTGTATTACGGGAACGAATGGAAAAACCACAACAACAGCCCTAACTGCTGCGATATTTCAAGCCGCAGGTTTAAACGCTCCAGCCTGTGGAAATATTGGGTATGCAGCCTGTGAATTAGCCTTACAAGAATACGAAGGAAGCGCTCAACCGTTAGATTGGATTATTGCGGAAGTGAGTAGTTATCAAATCGAATCTTCATCCACTTTAAATCCTAGAATTGCGGTTTGGACGACGTTTACACCGGATCATTTGAATCGTCATTACACCTTAGAACGCTATTATGATATTAAAGCGAAATTATTATATCAATCCCAACAACAAGTAATTAATGGGGATGATCCTTATTTAAGAGAAACGGCTCATCAACGCTGGCTTTCTGCCTGTTGGACGAGTGTTTTAGGACAAGAAAAATTAGTTGCCAATTCTGAACTCGGATTTTATATTGAGAATAATTGGGTGATGCAAAATGGAGAGAAAATTGTTCAAGCAGATGCTTTAAAAATGGTCGGAAGTCATAACCAACAAAACCTATTAATGGCTGTAGCCACTGCTAGATTAGCCGGAATAAAAACCGAAGCAATTTGTCAGGCTATTTCTAATTTCCCAGGGGTTGCCCATCGTTTAGAACAGATTATGAATTGGCAAGGAATTGACTGGATTAATGATAGTAAAGCCACAAATTATGATGCAGCCGAAGTGGGATTATCGGCGGTTGATTCTCCGGTGATTTTAATTGCTGGGGGAGAGGCAAAAAAAGGGGATGATACAGCTTGGATTTATAGGATTAAAGAAAAAGTAGCTTCAGTGTTATTAATTGGAGATGCAGCCGAGGCATTTTCTCAACGGTTAAAAGCAGAAAATTACTTTAATTTTGAAATTGTTGAAACAATGGAAAATGCAATTCAAAAAGCAGATGAAATCGCCCCTAAATTAGGAGCAAAAGTTGTGTTATTATCTCCAGCTTGTGCTAGTTTTGATCAATATCAAAGTTTTGAACATCGGGGAGAACATTTCCGTCAGTTGTGTTTAGAATTAAAGGGTTAATCTCAATTCAATGTTAATGTAGGGATGTTTGATGAAACGTCTCTACAAGCAGGGGATTAAAACCATTAAAAATCAACTTAGAGATAGATAGCTTAATCTTTGATTGAGAATAAAATATGAAAAATTCCTAAAATATCAGTTTTATATGCCTAATTTCCCAATCAATGATGCCATTAAAAACGCTGTTAATTCTATAATCCAAGATTGGATTAATGCTCATCCTTTTATCTCTTGGTTAATGAGCCATCCTGGGATGGGTTTAATTCTATTTGTATTTTTAATTAGCTTATTTTCGGGATTTTTACAAGCGATTAGTAGTTTATTTAAACAAGGATGGCTATTGATTTTAACCAGTCCTTTTCAACTATTTCAATCTAGCTTAATTTGGATTTCTCAATGGATTTTAAACTCAGGCAGACCTTTGAATTCCGAACCCCGTCAAAGTCGCTTATCACAGTTTTTATCAACCCACCCTCAACGACGGATAGAATCACTCAGTTTAGAACAGCAAGAACGGCTGATTATTTTATTACAACATTTAGAAGATATTCATCAAGAACAAAATCAACTTTTGCAAGAAGTTAGCGCAATTTTAAACTTAAATCGACGCTCAGAAAATCAGTAATCTTTATTAATATGAAATCTTTAAATGTTTGCTACACGTCCATATTGTGTAGAGACTAAGCATGGCTAGTCTCTACGTCAGGTTCAGCGCCTAATCTGTATCATCAATTTCAGAATTTTATATGACTAGAACAGCAAAGCATAGAAAATCAGCTTAAAATCTGTTATAGTTCGATTTAATTCATCAAAAAAAATATTCATGAATCAATTTAACGATCCTCCTAATTCCACCTCTCATTTGCCAGAAAAACCCAATTCATCCCCCAATCAAATCTCCTTATTAACGGCTATTTGTATTGTCGTTGCGAATATGATTGGAACGGGTGTATTTACCAGTTTAGGGTTTCAAGTCATCGATATTCAATCGGGTTTTACCATTTTGTTTTTGTGGTTAATTGGTGGTATTTTTGCCCTTTCCGGCGCCCTTTGTTATGGGGAATTAGGAGCAGCAATGCCTCGTTCTGGGGGCGAATATCATTATCTATCTAAAATTTATCATCCTCTATTGGGGTTTCTCTCTGGATGGGTTTCTATCACCGTTGGTTTTGCCGCTCCCATTGCCGCCGCAGCGATGGCATTTGGCAAATATATATCCAGTGTATTTCCTAGTTTAAATTATCCTACAATAATCGCTTTAATTGCCGTTATATTAGTTTCTTTAATTCATAGCCAAACCTTAACAATTGGTAGTTTATTTCAACAAGGCTTTACTGTTTTAAAAGTGATTCTCATCCTGGTTTTTATTCTATCCGGATTCATCCTAGCCGATCCACAACCGATTCAATTTTTACCCAATATTAATGATTTTAATGTAATTTTTAGTTCCTCTTTTGCCATTTCTTTAGTCTATGTTACCTATTCTTATTCAGGTTGGAACGCAGCCGTTTATTTAACCAGTGAACTCAAAGAACCCGAAAAAAACTTACCGAGATCGCTCTTAATTGGTACATTAATTGTAACAATTTTATATCTACTTCTTAATTTTATTTTTCTGTATACCACACCCATAAACCAATTAGCCGGACAATTAGAAATTGGTTATATTGCAGCCCAACAAATTTTCGGCAACTTTGGGGCAAAATTAATGGGATTATTAATTGGATTGGGTTTGATTTCTTCTATCAGTTCAATGGTATTAGCTGGGCCAAGAGTTACCCAAGTCATCGGAGAAGATATTCCTTTATTTAAAATTTTATCTCGAAAAAATCAACATGGAATTCCCTATTATGCGATCTGTTTCCAACTCGCAATTGTGATGATTTTAATCATTACAGCCAGCTTTGAAGCCGTAATTACCTATTTAGGATTTACCTTAACCCTTTGCTCAGTGATTACCGTTTTAGGGGTTTTTGTTTATCGATGGCGCTGTCCTGATGCGCCCCGTCCCTATCAAACTTGGGGATATCCCATTACTCCAATTATTTTTTTAGGAATTAGCCTTTGGATGCTAATATTTATTTTTCAGGATAAACCTTTAGAATCCTTAGCTGGATTAGGAACAATAGCCTTGGGTTTACCCTTCTATTTTATTAGTGTTCACAACAAATTGGTGTAGTCTATGAAAATCAAAGCCTTATTAGCCCTTATTTTAACGGTTACTGGATTGCAATCTTGTTCTCAAACTCAACCTCAACAAAATATTGAAACGCCTCAACCTGAAGTCAGTCAAACGACAAAAACAACAGCGCCAATTCCCCCTAAACCTGTTGATTCTTTAGCTAGTTATGACCCAAAAAAAGCAGATTATTTAACCGATACAGCTAAATTGATTGCTGGGATTAAACTTGATAACAAAAGTCAACTTTATCCTGTTCAACAATCTAATGTTTGGATAAATTATCACAATTTTATAGATTCAGCTTGGTCAAAACTCGAAAAACAACAACTGGCGAAAGTCAGTCAATGGTCAGAACAAGAATTAGCGACGATTAATCAATCTAATCCTGAGATTTTTTATCCCTTTAGTGGCCCTGATTTTTTATATGCTTATTTATTTTTTCCCACATCTCAAAAATATGTTCTCACCGCTTTAGAACCTGTTGGAACAATGCCTGATTTTAATCAATTATCACAAAGTCAACGTAATCAAAAGTTAGCAGATGTTAAAAACTCTCTCTATTCTTTACTTCAGTTTAGCTTTTTTCAAACCAAAGAAATGAAATCTGATTTATCGAATCAAGGTGTTTTACCGTTAATTGTATTATTTATGGCAAGAACTAATAATAGAATTTTAGATCTACAATATATTGGATTAGATGGTGATGCTAAAATTCAAAAATTTGAAAAAGGCATGATTCCAGGGGTAAAAATTGATTTTGTTCCTGAAGGGGAAAAACAACCGCGAACGTTATATTATTTTTCCGTAGATATTTCCGATGACGGCTTGAAAAAAACACCCCAATACAGCCAATTTGTTAAACAAATTAATCAACCCGTAACCTATCTTAAAGCGGCATCCTATTTAATGCACAGACCTACTTTTTCAGCAATTCGAGAATTAATTTTGGATCAAAGTCAAGCCATTTTACAAGATGATTCTGGGATACCGGTTAAATCCTTTGCAGAAAAACAATGGAATTTAGATTTTTTTGGAACCTATACCGCCCCTATTTCCTTATTTAGTGTTCGTTATCAATCGGATTTAAGGAACGTTTATCAAAATAATTCGTCTATAAAACCACTGAATTTTGGAGTCGGTTATAAGTTTGGGGTGAACCAATCAAATATGATGTTAGCAACGAAAAAGGAAAAACCTTAAGGCTAATTTTATGAGAAGTATCAATCAACTCAATTTGATAGAATAGGAAGATGTAGTATAAACGCTCAATAATGACTTCCTCAAAAAAGCTGTTTATCGTTTTGGAGTTTGCGGGTTTAGTGGGGGTATTGTCTCTATTAGCCACACCTCCACTCTTAATAGAAGGTGCAGAACTTCCCCTTCCGGTAGAAACACTGCAACTCCTCAGTTTGATTCAACCCTTTATTTTATTATCAATTGCGGTATTTGTAGGTGTAAAACTGGCTCATAAAGTTAATTTATTTGCACCTGGATTTGAAGCGATCGCCTCTGGAAACTCTCCCTTTTTACCCTTAAAGCCCCAAATTATTCCCGGTTTAATTGGGGGATTAATTACTGGGTTAACACTCCCTTTTATATTCCAATTAGCGAAGCCTTTTTTACCAGAGGATTTTCTCAAAAATGCTACACAATTTAGTCCTAATCTTTCTATTCTAACTCGTCTATTTTATGGAGGTATTACAGAAGAAATATTATTGAGATGGGGACTCATGACGATGTTGGTTTGGATAGCTTGGCGTTTTTTTCAACAAAGGCGGGGAACCCCTCATAACTTCGCAGTGGGATTAGCCATTGTTCTGTCTTCTATTCTATTTGGTTTTGCTCATCTTCCCATCGCTTTTTTATTAACCAAACAGCCAAATTTAGCCCTTCTGATTTATATTATCGGTGCTAACTCCTTCTTTGGCTTAATTGCAGGTTATCTTTATTGGAAAAAAGGCTTGGAATCTGCCATGATTGCTCATGTTTTTTCTCATGTCATCATGGTCATTATGAGTTAGTCCGATTATCCCTAAAAAATTTTAATACTTCTGAGTTTGTTCAGAAATCCAGTTTAAATAATCCGCCGAGCCTTTAATAATCGGTAACGCAATAATTTCAGGGACTTCGTAAGAGTGAAGTTGTTTAATTTGTGTTTCTAACTGCTCAAACTGTCTAATATCAGTTTTGATTATTAATTGCCATTCATCCTCCTGACAGACTTCTGATTTCCAGGTATAAATAGAATGAATGGGCATTAAGCTAACACAAGCCGCTAGTTTTTTTTCCACTAAAGCTTGAGCAATTTTTTCCGCTTCTAACCTAGAACTTGCCGTAACAAGCACTACTGCATAATCTGTTCCCATTGATGTCTGATTAACTCTTTATAATCATGATCTTAACTCAATGGCACACTTTTGAGTATGAGATTGATATAAATTAGAACAAGTGATCGCTAAATCCAGATAAAGTTGTAAGGATTGGGGTAATTTTGCTCCTTGAAACTGAGTTCCTTCAAAGGTTGCTCCCAATAAAGACGCATCTCTTAAATCGGCATTCCTTAAGTCAGCTTGAGGTAATTTTGCCCAGTTTAAATTAGCCCACATCAGACTCGCTCGTTCTAAATTAGCCCCGGTTAAATCTGCTTTTGTCAAACGAATTCCTCGCATTTGAGCTTCACTAAAGTTAGTATTAATTAAGGTCGCATCTTCTAAATCTGCACCATTAAGCCAAGCTTCACTTAGATTTACACCCTCAAGATTAACTCGACTTAATTTAAGACCATTCATATAAGCTTTTTGCAGATTAGCTCCGTTTAATTCTGCTCCGAATAGGTTAGCTCCACTGAGTTTTGCCGCGATTAAATTCGCCCATTTTAAGTTAGCTCCTGTTAAATTTGCTTCTCTTAAATTGGTTAATTGTAAATTTGCCGAGCATAAATTAGCATTAGGGAGTGTGGCGCGTCTTAAATTAGCTCCCGTCACAATAGCTCCACTCAAATTAGCATTAGGAAGTTTAGCTTTCACTAAAAAAGCACCACTCAAATTGGCTTTACTGAGGTTAGCATCTCCTAATTTTGCTTCGTTCATTTTGGCATAACTGAGATTAGCACGATGTAAACAGGCCCCATTCAATTTGACCCGACTCAGGAAGGCTCGACTTAAGTTGGCTCCCGTTAGGTTCGCTCTGGAAAGGTTAACGCCAATCAAAATCGCACCCGATAGGTCTGCACCTTGGAGGTCTACCTCTGTAAAATTGGTTTCCCCTTCTTCGTACTGCCTCAAGAGTTGGCTGACTAGCATAGATGTATGACTCCAGTTTCCTTGGCTTGTATTTTCAATATACCCGGAAATCTTAAGAAAGTTTTTATATTTTTGTGTTTAACATTTTTTAATAATTGTCAAAACGCAATTGGGTTTTTCCCCTTGTATTTTGTAGCTATCCCCGTATAAGCACTGAATTCTAGGTGATGATTGAATGGATTGTGGAAATTTAACTCCGGGAGAATACTTAATTAATTAAAATTAAATAAAATTTAAGTGATCAGAACGCTGTAGCTTACCTGTTAATCAACGAGTGTAAACTTTTGAAAACCCCCTAAATTTAAGTTTAATATTGATACAGGAATCCAACTTTATGAACAAGAAGTTCGCCTTAACAAATTATTAATTTTATCCACCTGCTATGCTATACAGTTCACTGCTAAAATGCTAAAGTCTCAATTGCTTCTATAATAGTGTTTTGATTCACCCAGAGCCAGATTTGAGATGACTGATTCTCCTAATCCCAATTCTGAACCAATTTTACATCCCCGACGACGATTAAGGCGCATCCTGGTTTGGGGGGGTGTCGGATGCGGAATCACCCTCTTAACAGTAGGAACAACAGCCGCCTGGTTTATTCGATATCGGTTAGCACCGATTATTGGCGGTGTTTTAGAAACCATTATACAACGGCCTGTTAATGTTGGCCCCGTTGAAGGATTTACCCTTAATAGTATTCGTTTTGGTAACTCATCAATTCCCCCGACAGCAACAGATACCGACAAAGCACAAGCGGAAGCAGTAGAAGTTAATTTTTCCCTTTTATCTTTATTTAAACCAAAAGTTCAACTGGATATTACTTTAATTAAACCTAATGTTTATATTGAGGAAGACGCATCAGGAAATTGGCTGAATACAAAACTAAATTTAGATCCGAATCCTCCCATTACTTTAGTCTTTAGAACGATTGGCATAGAAAAGGCTCAAATTAATTTAATGCCTTATGAGATTTTGAGAGCTAATGCTAAAGGAACTAAAACACAAAAACCAATTTTAATCGGGGTTGATCAAGTTAGAGCTAACTTAAGGGAAGATAATGAACGAATTCAAGCAGATTTAGCCGGAACAATTGGGGATACTGGAACCTTTGCCATTAAGGGAGATGCCTTACTAAAACCAGGCAGAGTCAATGCTCAAATTCAAGCCAATCGGATAGATTTACCCTTAATCGCCTGGTTTGTTTCTACTCCGGGTGTGTCCGTCAAACAAGGTAAATTAAATACAAATTTAAGCGTTAAATTAGATAATTATAAACCCTTAGATGTTCGGGGAACGTTAAATTTAGATCAAATTAAAGTTGGGGTTGAAAATCTTCCCGATACGGTTAATTTAAGTCAAGCTAAATTACGATTTGCGGGAACTCAACTGATTATTGATCAGTTTAATACAACAATGGGAGATTTAGCTCTAAATTTGAAGGGATCTGTTTTAACAAATCCTAATTTAGAATTGGCTAAAACTCAAGTTAATTTAGCAGCTAATTTACAACCTGTTCAAGTTTCAACACTGTTAAAAACCGGAGAAGGAATTCAAGGTAAACCTCTCAATTTACCCTTTCCCGTTACGGGAGAATTAAAAGCTAATGTCAACTTAAAAGGCTATTTACAAACCCCTCAAATTTCAGGAACGATTGCTACCACTGAAAAAACGTTAATTGATCGAATTTATTTTGATACCATTCAAACGGATTTTAATGTATTAGCAAAATTTGATCCCAATTTTAAAATTTTAGCCGATCCGGTTATCGGTATCCAAAATTTATTAATTCAACCGTCCGTTGGAGGGTCAGTTAAGGGAAATGGAGAAGTTCAATTAAACGGATTAACTGCATTATTAGACTCCCAACCAGAACTGCTTAAACCCGGTGATCAAGTCATTATCCGTCAACAAAAACCCACTCCGAATCAATCGCTCCAAACCTTACCTCCAAAGCCTGAGATTACAACCCGAAAAGTTGATTTTAATCCGACGGTTAAGTTAGATTTTATAGTGGATAATATTCCAGGGGATGCCATCGCTCAATCCTATGGACTTTTACCAAGTTTTAGAATTGGTAATTTATCCGCAAATGCTCAAGTTTCTGGAAATTTAGACAACTTAAAAGGTGAGGCTAAATTTAGCTTACCCTCGGCGACCTATCCGATTTTGGGTCAAGCTCAATTTGCAGGAACAACGGCGAAAGTACAAGTTGAAATTGCTAACGGTAATCTAAATCTGATTGCTCAAAAAAATAATAATGATATTTGGAATGCAGAAATATTAGGAAATCAAATTGCAATCACGCCTTTAGTTGATTTAGGTTTATTATTTGCCCCCATTCCTAATGCGACAAAACAACAAATTCAATCTGTTGATTTGACCGATGGTCGTTTAAATCTCGCTGCAAAATTATCAGGAAATTTGAAAGAATTTTCTCTCAATACTTTAATTGCTGATAGTCAAATTCAACTTAATTTTCAGGATAGCACGATTAATGCGATCGCTCAACTACAAAACGGACTATTTCAAACAGAATTTTCCAGCGATAATTTAGCCTTACCTCGATTAATTAATATTGGATTACCCTTAGCAAATTTACCCCAGACTACAACCGCACAAATTCAAAATTTAGATTTCAGCCAAGGAACTCTACAAATTGCAGGTTCTCTCAACGGTAATATAGAAAATTTTACCCCTAATAGCCTCACGGGAAACGCAAAAACAATAATTAATTTAGGGAATTTAGGAGGAATCATTACCGCCAATAGTCAAATCAATCAAGGACAGTTTCAAGGCGAATTTAACGCCAGGGATGTTCAATTAAATCCTTGGATTAATTTAGGTTTACCCTTCGCTAATTTACCCAATAATGTTCAAACCCAAATTCAAACAATTGACCTGCGGAATAGTCGTTTAACCGCAGGCGGAAATATTACGGGAAATTTAGATAACTTAAACCTAAATACCATTATTGCTAACGCATCAGGACAAGTTAATTTAGGGAATTTTGGCGGTACAATTAATGCAGAAGGACAATTACAAAATAATCAGTTAATAGCTCAAGTCATTACCAATCAAATTCCTCTGAAACCTTTAATCAATTTAGGATTACCCTTAGCCAATTTACAACCCAGTTTAGTTACTGAAATTAACGCTTTAAATTTACAAGGAGGATTTCTCCAGGGATCAGCTAACTTTCGCGGAAATTTAACGAATTTTTCGCCTAATAATTTAATTGCAAGTCTGGATGGACAAGTTAATTTAGGTCAAGGAGGAGGCTTAGTTTTAGCAACTGGAGAAACCCAACAAGGACAATGGAAAGCAGGTTTTAAAGGAGATGAAATTGCCCTTAGTCGCTTCTCAAATTTAGTTGAATCTCAAATTCCTGAACTCATGGCTAATTTACGTCAAAACGGACTGTTAGACCAAGCAGAAAATATGCCTTTATTACGAGGATTATTAAATACTGAAATCCTCGGACAGGGAAATCTAGCGTCTATTAATCCTAGAACAATACAAGCTTTAGGTCAATTACGGCTAACAGAATTACCGATTATTAAACAACCCTTTGATGCAATTGCGAGTTGGAATGGTCAACAAATTAATATTCAAAAAGCTGAAACCCCAGGATTTTCAACCGATGGATTTATTGGGGTTGAATTTCAAGGAAATGGCATTCCCCAACTCTCGAATTTAAACTTAAATGTTCGGGTCAATAATTTTGATTTACAATCTCCCTTAGCTCAAAATATTTTAGCAACTTTACCCCCAGAAGTCACAACCGGAGATAGCCCTTTAGTGGCGGGAATTGTTAATTTTAATGGCAAGTTAACGGGAACTCTTTCCGCTTTGAATCTCAACGGAAATTTAAGATTAAATAATTTTGCCCTGCGGGATGTCACTTTTGATCCCCTTTTAGCAGGAACCGTTAATATTACTCCCGGTCAACAGGTGAATGTTGCTTTAGCAGGGGAACAAGATAAAATAGAACTAATTTTAGATAATAAATACTTACCAATTTCATTTTTAGTTCAACGGGATAAAAGCTTATTAGTTGGACAATCTCAGGGAAATAATTTAAACATTAGTTTAGAACAATTTCCCCTACAAGCCTTAAGCCTTTCTCCCTTAGCCCAATTCGATATTGGACTGTTAAACGGGATAGCATCGGGACAAGTTACAGTTTCTAATTTAGCCAGTTTTAATCTGAATCAAATCGGTGCAACAGGAAATATTATTGTTCAAGAACCCGCTTTAGGATATATTCAAGCGGATTCCTTTAAAGGAAATTTTAATTATCAAAATGGAATTGCCACCTTAACGGATGCTGAACTGAAAAAAGGTATCACTCAAGTTTTAATTAATACTAAAGCCCAGGTTTCTGAAATTTTAGCGAGTCTTTCCGCACCCAACACTCAAAATTTATCGACTGTATCCAATCAATTTGAAGGAACGATTAAAATCCCTCAAGGCAGTTTACAAGATGTCTTAACCGCTTTAAAAATCTTTAATTTAGAAGATTTAGCCAGAGGATTAAAACCCCCCGACTATGCAACAGCCGCAGAAGTCGCCCCAGTTCCCGTCGGTTTACCGGGAAATCCTACGTTATTGCAACAATTACGACGATTTGCAGAAATTCAAGAAATCGTACAACAATCAATTGAAGAAGCGGCGCAGGAACCTTTACCACCCTTACAAGATTTACAAGGAAAATTTACCGGAGAAATTGCTTTTCAAGGCTCAATTCCATCAGGAATTCAAGCAACTGCAACGGTTAAAGGTGAAGATTGGAACTATGGAAAATATAGGGCTAATCAGTTTTTATTAGACGCTAATTTTGCCGATAATGTCTTACGAGTTGAACCCATACAATTGCGTTCGGGCGCAGCATTATATGATTTTCGCGGACAATTAAATTTAGCCAATCAACAACCCTCTGGTCAATTACGAGTCAAAAATATCCGGTTAGAAGAAATTGAAAAAATTGTCGATTTACCGAATGTTGATTTAACCGGACAATTAAATGTTCGCGCGAGTGTGGGGGGAACTTTAGATAATCCCCAAGCATCGGGAGAATTAACCTTATTAGAAGCAACAGTAAATGGTGATCCCGTTCAAGAAGCTCAAAGCAGTTTTAGTTATAATAATGCTCGCCTACGATTTGGAGGTAGTTTATTAGTTACTGAAGTTGATCCGATTGCGTTTAAAGGCACTCTTCCCTTTCAATTACCCTTTGCTAAAGTCACTCCCGAAAGCGATTTAGTGGATGTACGAGTGGATATTAAAGATGAAGGGTTAGCGGTGATTAATTTACTGAATCCTGAGTTAAATTGGCAAGAAGGAAAGGGATTAGTTCAATTAAGAATTAGTGGCAGTTTGCAACAACCAGAAACGGGAGGAATTAAACTCAATCTCAAACCTGAAGGATTATTTAAAATTCAAGATGCAGTCTTAACCGCCCGCAGTTTAGAACAGTCTATTGTCGGATTAAGTGGAACCGCTTTATTTACAGGCGATCGCATTCACGTTAAAGAAATTAAAGGCGAATTACAAGGAGATAAAGGAACCGGAAATATCCTCTTAAGTGGCGTTTTACCCGTGTCTTATCCCTTTGCTGAAACCGATCCCGATCTGCAAACTCCCCTACAATTAAGCTTAGATCAATTAACCTTAAATTTACCCGATCTCTATAAAGGAAATGCTTCCGGTGCTATCACAATTACAGGAACAGCTTTAAAACCCAAATTAGGCGGAGAAGTCGTATTAAGTCAGGGAAGAGTGATTTTACCGTCTCAAGAAACCGCCACCTTACCAACCGATACCCCGGAAACGAATTCTCAACCCCCAGTTAATGTCAGTTTAAATGGATTAAAACTCACGTTAGCCGATGATATTCAAGTTATGACTCCCCCGATTTTAGATGCTCCTTTAATTAATTTTACAGCCCAAGGAACAATTCAATTGAATGGAAGTTTAGCGAGTATTAATGATATTCGTCCTCAAGGAACCATTGACTTAACCGGAGGACAAGTGAATCTTTATACGAGTCAATTACGATTAGATCGAGGCTATCCCCAACAAGCCATCTTTGTTCCTTCTGAGGGACTCGACCCCATTTTAAATGTTCGCTTAGTCACCCGTGTTCCTGAAGCGGTGCGCTTTGTTTCTCCTCCCTCTGCATTCCCGGCTGAACAAACGGAAGCCTTAAGTCCGTCTCGGTTTGGAACGGTGCGAACGATCCGTATTGTTGCCCTTGTGCGTGGCCCTGCATCGGAAATTAATGATATTATTAAGTTACAAAGTTCTCCGCCTCGTTCTCAAAATGAATTAGTCGCTTTATTGGGTGGAAGTGTAATTCAAGGCATTCAAGATGATAGTACATTAGTATTAGCAAATATTGCCAGTGCGGGATTATTTGGTAAGCTACAGCAGGATATTATTAATGCAACGGGATTAACGGAATTTAGAATTTATCCCTCACGGGTTGCTGAACGGGGTTCAAGTGGAAGAGCTTCCGCATTAGGGGTCGGAATTGAAGTCGGTTTAGATGTAACCGATAATACCTATGTGTCTTTAAGTCGTGTCTTAGCGGCTCATCAACCTTTTCTGTTTAATATTAATTATCGTCTGAATGATAATTTATTGTTACGTGGAGCTACAAATTTTAATAATGAAAGTGAAATTCGGTTTGAGTATGAAACTCGGTTTTAAGTTAATTGTTGACTGTTAATAGTTAGTGGTTAAGAGGATTTTTAAATCGAGATGTCCGGGTTTGACAGGATAAATGGTAATAAATCCTTCTGATAAAGTGGGAGGAAAGTTTGCGATCGCTTGTCCCATTTTTTCAATAACAAATTCAGGAACCTGGCGCTGGCGATTTTGATTCCATTGTTTGCAAATTTCTATCGGGGTTTCTAATACCCAAGCCATCCAAGAACGAGGGATTTCAGGAGAAATTAAAGCAATTTTTTCTAACAGTTCGAGTCGCCATTGGGGATAAGCATTAGTCGCATCATAAATAATCGGTTGAGAAGAAGCGATCGCCGTTTCCATTTGTCTTAAAACTTCTGCTTCAATTTCAGACCAATTCCCCTGAATAATTTCCTCCCCATAAAGTTGCTCTCGAATTCGATCTGTAGAAATAATAATACCCTGGGTAATTTCCGCAAGTTGTTGAGCAATCGTTGACTTTCCTGAACCCGGAACCCCAATCATAAAATGACATATCATATTCCATGCGATTAAAAGATTTGGCTGTTTAGCAGATAGAATAGGAAACCGCTATATAGCAAGTTTAAATCAATTGTATAAAATAGTCAGCCCAATTATTAATCCCCAAAAATACTGTGATTTCTAGGTAGGGGCGAGGTTACCTCCCCCTTACGATAATTTTGGAATCAAAACAGTTGTACAATTGATTTAGATTCACGCGATAAAATAGCGATCGCCTCTCTTCTCCAATTATGGACAATGAGATTAAGAAGCGATCGCTCAAAAAAATTTATTCAGGAGTTACGCATGAGGCTCAAGAAACCGGGTTTCTCTCAAGGACAGTAGACTGTATTAATAAAAACGGAACAAGAAACCCGGTTTCTGCGTAAGTCCTGTTATTGTTGGGTTTTAGCCCTTAATTCAAACAACTTACAGACTGATAGCAGCACCCGTAGAAGGGGTCGCAGGTTCAGGAGATTTTGACCCTAACATGGTTTGATAAAGTTCGACTAATTGTTGTTCTTGCTCTGCTAAATGTTGTTCAATTTCGGTAAATAAAGCCGTTGAAATTGGGTCAGTGGTTTGAGCCCGTAAATTAAAAACATCAACAACCCCGGTTTGAATATCCCCTAATGCTCGTTTTGTAACCGCTATATCATCACTAGACTGTAACCCACTTTTTAACTTCGCATAGGGTTCCGCCATTGCTGATGGTAAACTCGGTTTTTCTCCTAACTCTTGCAAACGAGTTTCTAATTGATCAATATGTCGCCGTTTAATCGCAATAAAATCTTTCAACAGTAATTTTAATTTTAGATAATCCGCTTTTTCGGCATACTGTTCTAAGGCTTCTAAAGAATAGTGTTCTCCTGCTAAAGCCGTATTCAATGCTTTAGCAATTTCTCCTTTGGTAGAACCTCCCCAAGCATCCGCTAATTTCCACCATTCCGCTAAATTGTTATTTTCATCAGGAAGACCTGCCTGTTTTCCTAAGCCTAATCGGTGTAAAATTGCAGTGGTAAAAATCGCTAAATCTCCGGGTTGACGAGAGGTGATTAAATTACCATCTATAACTACAGGTTTATTTAGATAAATTGCCCCAGAATTCATCATATCTTTGCGAATAGACACAAACCCCGTTGCATTTTTTCCGCGCAATAAATCTCCTTCAATTAATACCTGGGGGCCATGACAAACCGCAGCGACCCATTTTCCTTGCTCCATCATATTCTGCACAAATTTAACTGTATTGGGGTTACAGCGCATTTTATCGGGTGCCATTCCCCCCGGAATAATCACAGCATCAAAGTCTTCTGGACGGGCTTCTGTCGTCGTTCCATCGGCAGAATGAGTCATTTTTCCCTGTTTTCCTTTGTATTTTTCATTCATCCGAGAACCAAGAACAACGGTTTCCACCTCGGACATTTTAAAGGCATTATAAGGAATCAGAAACTCTGCATCTTCGACTCCATTTTCAATTAAAATTGCCACCCGCTTTTTAGATGAACTGTTATTGTTTAATGCCATGCTATTCTCCTAATGATGATGAATTTACTATTAAAGTTTGCATGAACAATCTGAGCTTTAAAATAGTGGATTTTTGGACTGTATAAGCTCAATTGAATCATTGACCATTTTGTTAGTTTAAAGAGTTAAAACTCTAAAATTCATCTGTCAAAGGTTGGAGAAATGATGAGACTAGAGTGCGTTGGCTAAAATTCCATCAATGATTACCTCGTTCGTGGAATTTAGCTTACTATTCAGATAAGGCTAATAATTCAGGAACAGTGACAAACCGATAGCCTCGTTTTTGTAATTCAGGAATGATCATCTTTAAAGCTTCTATGGTTTGAAACCGATTTCCACCGCCATCGTGCATTAAAACAATATCCCCTGGACGGGCTTGATTTAAAACCCGATCTGCTAAAATTTCAGCCGAAGCTTGTTGATAGTCTTTCGTATCAATTGACCACATAATAATCGCATAGTTTTTACTGCGAGCATACTCCGCAGTTCCATTATCTAAAATGCCGCCAGGAGGACGAAATAACCGGGTTTTTAACCCCGTCATCAACTGTAATTTTGCGGCTGTATTTTCAATTTCTGATTTTGCCTGCTGGGACTCCATTTTAACATAAGGATGTGTCCAAGTATGATTCCCAACCGCATGACCCCCTTGAACCACTTGTTGTATAATTTCAGGGTATAATACTAAATTGCGACCTAAAATAAAAAATGTGGCTTTAATATCAAACTGTTGTAAAACCACTAACACTTTTAAGGTGTCTAACCAAGGGCCATCATCAAAGGTTAAGGCAATTACTTTTTCTTGATTTCGAGGAGAAACGTGATTAACAGTTTTGCCTTTATAGCGTTCTGGAATTAAAGAATAATAAGGTTTTTCAGGCTTGTTTAAATTGGGAGTGGGGAAAGGTTGTCTGGGGATAAAGGGGTCTGGTTCTCCTAAAGGGGGAATAGCCGGTTTTTCGATGTAATCTTCAGAAGAATTAATCTCGGCTGGAAGAACCTGATTTTGAGTTGGTAACCCAACATTCGGCAAAGATACAGCAACTTGCGCTTGATGAAAACTCAAGATAAAAATTCCACTCACACCACCGAGTAGAATTTGTGAAAACCGTTTAAAAGTTATGGAACCTATCATCGGTTTTAACCGTCAGAATAATCTGACTCTAGTTTACGAGACTTTTGCCCTCACTCCCGTAGACCTTCATTAAATTAAATATGAGAATGTTCCTGATCAGAAACAATCTCCGGTTTGTTGGGTGTTAATGCGATCGCAAATAAAAACGAAACTAACGGCCCTACAATAAAAATAGCCAATTCTAACCCTGTCATAATGACCCCCTGTGGGTTGTGGGTTTCAGTCGGCCCTATTTCCCTCAGATGCAGTGTTAATTATTAGCTCAGTTGGGAACTGATCTCGGTTGAAAAACCGTTTTTGCATCAGAAAATATGCGAATAATACCCCTGATATTCTTCAATATACTATAATCACCCTCATCCAGTTTCCCTCTATACTCTGATAGGTCTTAATTTCACTCAATCTTTAAATCCAGATCATAAAGCTTTACCTAAGCCAAATTTTATTAATAAATCTTTACGTTTGTAATCACGAGTTCTCGGTAATCATAATTTCCCCTTTCATTCCAGCTTCGGTATGTCCGGGGATAGAACAGCGTAAACTATAAGTTCCAGTTCTGATGGGAACAAATACCCAGGTTGCTTCCCCACCCGGTTTTAATTCTAAATCGTGAATGGCCCCTTTAACTTCTAATTTTCCAGACTCAACTTTTTGTGTCCAACTCATATCCGCAAAATCTTTAGCGGTGAAATAATGTTTACCGGGACTGGGATTTTTTAAGATTAATTTATAGGGTTTTCCAGCTTCAAATTGGAAGTGATCCGGGAAAAATTTTAATTCTCCTGATTCATTACTTAAACTAACGGTAACTTCCGTTGCTGGTTGTCGGGATAAATCAACCCCAGCAAAAGCGGGTTGCATTAGGATAGCATTCAATCCTAAAATCAGGATCAATAATACACCTAAACCAACGGAGATTTGTTTAAATAATAATTTAAAATCAAAATTAAATTTTATCATGTTTTTACCCTTTTATTTAAAAAATCAGAACTTCTCTAGGCTTCAAAGTTTTGATCTAAACTTTTAGAAAAATTATATCAAGTTTGGAAACTTTGAATTCTATATTTTTATGAACAACATTCTTAGGGAATGGGTGGAGGTTGGTTAGACAGCCGACAAAATGCGGATAAATTCTAAAGGTAAACCGTCTGTGTCCGCAATAAACATGACTTCATACACCCGATCTCCGATCATTTGTTGCATAGGTTCTAATAGAATCTTTAACGGTTGAAATAAATTGGGCTGTTCTGTAACTCCTTGATTAAACTGATTTTTAAGATCATTTAACCAACTGGCTAAATCAGAAACTTGATTTGTTAAATCAAACGAAAGATGATAATAACCCACATAATTCTCATCCGAGAACGCATCAGGAGCAGGTTTCGGTTGGGGAATTTCAATCAATTCAATTCGTCCGTTTAACCCTTCCATCCAACACGCTAAGGTATATCCCGTTGTAAACCGTTCACAAACCGTAAATCCCAGGGTTTCATAAAAAGCGATCGCTCGATGAATATTAGCCGTCCGAATTGACGCATGGTGCATGAATTTTCTCCCTATTCAAATAATCGAAAATAGGGATAACGGACGGGTACTCCCTGTTCTTTATCTAAATCAAAATTAATCACATCCCAGCACGGTTCATCCTTGGCATCGGGGCTAAATTCCACAGGTAAACCGTATAATCTCGGTTGTGTAGTATCTGTCCCATTGCGCCAAGGGGCACTGCGTTCTAAATAGGCACTGATTAACTCTTGATAGCGTTTAGCGATCACCACACGGGTAGCCCGATAACCTTGGGTGTAGAGTCGGTCTAACGCTTCATGAATTTCAAATCGAATGCCATCGGGATGAGTATGTTGTCGATACCATTCTCCCTGCCATTCTCGCCAATGACGACCCGATTGCAAATGAACCAACTCACCTGTATTCGGGTCAGCTTCAAAAGCGCCATGACGGGGACATAAATAGGTATCCGTCAGCGTCAGGGCCGGAATTTGCTGACGACAATGGGGACAACTAATCTCTGGGCCAAAAATTGGGTACTGCAAGGCAGAATTCATCATTAAATGGTTTTACACCAGGGCTGTCGTTTATTATAACTATGGGAATTTTACAATAACCGTATTCAAAGCCCACGTCTTTCAAGCGTGGGATGTAGAATACCCGCCTTTAGGCGGAGTAAATAATCCTATGTTATCATGGTTAACATGATAAAAGTAACTCGGACTATTAAGTTGAAATTCCTGAATCTCAACCGTTGTAAAGCTCAAATGTTTGAGCAAATGACGGAAGAAAACACGCGAATTGCTAATAAGCTGTTGTCATTGCCAATCAAAGAACGGCGTAAAATGACAACAGCTAAAATCATGTCCGAGTTAAAATCTGCCTTGGTTAATCAAGTTATTCGACATACCACATCACCCACAGGTCGTAAAACCAAACAATATAAAGTTCTCCCGATAGAAGTTAACAACCAAAACTGGAAGTTAACCCTAAAAGGAGATACCTATTCAATTAGTTTTCCAACCCTCAAAGGTGAAAAAAGAATCCCCGTTGAAGTTGCATCTCCTCATTGGCAACCTGTTTTAGATGGATTGCTAAAGGGAACAATTCAAGGGGGTTCTTTTAAATTAATTAAACATCGAAATAAATGGTATGCCTATCTGTCAATTACTGAGGATGTTCCAGAAGTTAAGACAGAGAAAAGATTAGGATGTGACCGAGGGCAGAATAATTTAGCGGTAGTTGCACCAAAACAGGGTTTCGGCAAGTTCTTTAAAGGTCACAGTGTTAAACATCGAAGACGTTATTTTCAACTAAGAAGGCAACAACTTCAAGAAGCTAAGAAGTTTCGAGCTTTAAAGAAATGGAACAAAAAAGAGCGACGTTGGATGGATGCTATTAACCATACTATTAGTCGCCGAATTGTTCGTTTTGCTGAATACCATAATGCTGATGTTGTTATTGAGGATTTGGAAGGTTGTCGAAATACGATGAAACAGAGCCAGAAATCTCGTTCTGATTCAGGCGAATCTCGACATAATTGGTCTTATTATTCTTTGGAACAGAAACTTAATTATAAGTTAGCTTTGAAAGGATTGAAGTTAATTAAAAGACCTGCACCCTATACTTCTAAATCTTGTTCAACTTGTGGTGTTATTGGCAAAAGAAATCGACAGGATTTTAATTGCCCTAATGGTCACTACCATAACTCTGATTTGAATGCAGCACGAAAGTGCGATTCGTTCAGTCGAAACCTAGAAATAGGGGGATGGCTGGCATTTGTTGAGTAACCCTGAAGGGTTGAGTAAGCACTTAAATCCTCAACAAAAGACAACTT